>JBGPIW010000306.1:0-3840 GCA_041485045.1 Gemmatimonadota bacterium
GGCATACAATCGACCTCTCTTCAGCCCACCCCGGCGGACACTGGGCGACCACGAAGGGAGGAGTCATGAGCCCCAAGCACAAAGCCCACGTGGAGGCGATCGCGGCCGACGGCGACCCGGTGGCGGCCCTCGTCACAGCCATCAAGGCGAACGACACCGCAGCAGCCCGCCGCGCGCTCGAGCGGCACCCCGAGATCAAGGGCCGGCTCAACGACCCACTTCCCGGCTTCGCGTTCGGCGCCACCCCACTGCTCGGCGCCCTCCCCTGGGGCAATCGCGAGATGATCGATCTCCTGCTTCAGGCCGGCGCCGATATCAATCAGCGCAGCCACTGGTGGGCCGGGAGTTTCGGCGTGCTGGACGACGACCGCGGCCTGGCGCCGTTTCTGATCGAGCGCGGGGCCCTGGTAGACGTGCACGCCGCGACGCGGCTGGGGATGACGCGGGAGCTGGAGGTGATGATCGCGGCGGACTCTGGACTCGTGCACGCGCGCGGTGGCGACGGGCAGACGCCCTTGCACGTCGCTCCGACCGTCGAGATCGCGGCCTTCCTGCTGGACCGGGGCGCCGACATCGATGCGCGCGACGTGGACCATGAATCGACGCCCGCCCAGTACATGGTGCGCGACCGGCAAGAGGTGGCGCGCTATCTCGTGAGTCGCGGGTGCACGACCGACCTCCTCTTGGTCGCCGCGCTGGGCGACCTGGCCCGCACACGCGCGCACCTCGACACGGACCCCTCGTCCATCCGCATGAGCGTCTCCGAGCGGTGGTTCCCGAAGCGGGATCCCAAGAGCGGCGGCTGCATCTACATCTGGACATTGGGGTCGCATCAGACCGCCCATGTCGTCGCGCGCGAGTTCGGGCATGAGGACGTCTTGGCCCTGCTGCTCGAGCGCAGTCCCGAGGAGCTGCGGCTCGCGCTGGCGTGCGAGCTGGGGGACGAAGCGCTGTTTCAGAGGCTGCTGGCCAGCCGGCCCAACCTCACCCAGTCGCTCACCAACGACGACAAGCACAAACTCGTGAGCGCGGCCGAGAGCAACAACACCGACGCGGTGCGCCTCATGCTCGCCGCGGGCTGGCCGCCCGACGCGCGCGGCCAACACGGCGGCACCCCCCTGCATTGGGCGAGCTGGAATGGAAACGCGGAGATGGTGCGCGAGATTCTACGCTTTCAACGCGCCGTCGACGTCCGCGGTGACGATCACGACATGACGCCGCTCGGCTGGGCGTTGCACGGCTCCGAGAACGGGTGGCGGAAGGACTCGGGGGATTACGCCGGGGTGGTGGAGGCCCTGCTCGCGGCCGGAGCGAAGGCCCCCGAGCTCACCCCTAAGCTCGAAGCGAGCGAGCCGGTGTTGGCGGTGTTGCGGAGCCACGCGAAGTAGAGCGCCTAGGGTCCGTCGCTCGGCGCCAGCTGGCCCGTGGTCAGTTCGGTGACGATCCGCCGGGCGCCGTACACGCTCGCCAGCGCCGCCTGAATCGACCGCACGTCCACCATGACGTTGCGGCCGCGCTCGGGCAGGTAGATGTAGTCGCGCACCAGGGCGTCGATGTTGCGGTCGAAGTTGAGTCCCACGATGCGCAGATCCTTGGTGACGACCGGACTCCCCGAGTTGCCGCCGTAGGTGTCGGCGGTCGACACGAAGTCAAGCGGCGTGCCGAGGTCCAGGCCGACAGGCGGCGTGCGCCAGCGGTACGGCAAGTCCCACTCGCTTCCCGGACCGTTCGCGCGGAAGCGATCGTACATGCCGTAGAAGGTCGTGAACGGTGGTGCCAGGGTCCCGTTGTAGGCATAGCCCTGTACCACACCATCGGCGATGCGCGGGGAGAACGTGCCGTCGGGGGGCACATTCTTGCCGTACACCGCAAACCGGGCCCGGCCCAGGTCGCTGGCCAGCTCCCGCTCCTCGGTGCCCACCGCCCCGAAATCCCGGTTGAACGCCTGCAGTGCCGGGAGCAGCGCGGATGCGAGTTTGAGCGCGGGGTCGTCGGTCGAGAGCCCCGCCGAGAGCGCCTGCGCAGCCCGCGCCGAATCGGCCAACGCCGACGACTGTAACAGGACGGCGGCGGCGGCCTCGGGAGTGGACTGCCCTCCGAGCGCGACCTTCGCGAGCGGATGCGACGCTCCGTACGCCCGCACGATGTCCCCCAGCTCGAGCGCCAGCAGGCGCTGTTCGAGCTCGCGCGGCAGGTCACCGATGCTGCCCGCGCGCCGGCTGAACACCGCCGCCGAGTCCCGTGTGGCGCCCGCGATCTGGGCGGCGTTGATGGCGCGTCGCGCCAGCGCCGATCCGGCAAACCCGCTCGGGAAGAACGCGAACGCCCGGTACGGCGCGGCGAACGTCGCTTTGCGACGTTGCACGTCCGCCATCCGTTCGAACAGACGGCCGTAGCGATCCTTCAGCTCGCGGTGTGCCGTCAGGCTCTCCGCGACTTGGCGCTCGGCGTCGCGCCGCCGGGCCAGAATGCCGGGATCGAGCAACGCGCCCAGCCGTCCCTGGGACGACTTCAGGCTGTTCGACACACCAAACATCCAATTCCGCATGTCGAGTGAGTCGCCCGTCGCCTGGTGCGCGCCATAGAACGCGCGCAATGCCGCGAGGCGAGAATCGAGGAACCAGACCTGCGCCGGCACGCTCACCGCCCGTTCGTACTCGAGCTGCGACATCGCCTTGAGGCGCGACGTCGAGCCCGGGTTGCCGATCACGAACACCGCGTCGCCCGGCTGCACGCCGTCTTTGCCCCACCTGAACCAGTTCTGCGTTTCGTACGGCTTGCCGTCGGCGCCGTAGATGCGGATCAGGGAGAAATCGAGGGCGTAGCGCGGGTAGGTGAAGTTGTCGGGGTCGCCGCCGAAGAAGCCCATCTGCAGCTCGGGCGCCGCCACGAGGCGGATATCCGTGAAGCGACGAAAAACGTACCCGGAATACCGGCCGCCGTTGTAGAGCGACACCACCTGCACCCAGATCGAGTCGCCGGGAGACGCGTACTTCGTCTTGAGACGGGCCGCCGCGGCGGTACTCGCCTCGCGTCGCACCCGGGCACGGGCCGTGTCGGACGTCGCGCGGTCGACGCTCGGCAGGATCTCGTCGGTGATGTCCTGCACCGCGAGCAGCTGGTCGGCGAAGAAGTCCGGCATGCGCCGCTCTTCGGCGAGCGAATGCGCCACGAATCCCGAATCGAGCAGCGTCTCCCCTGTCTTCGAGACCGCCACAATGCCTTCGCGGGAGCAGTGATGGTTGGTCACCACGAGCCCGTGGGGTGATACGAAGGAGGCCGAGCAGCCCGGGATGCGCAGCGCCGCGAGCCGGGCGCGCGTGAACCACGCCGAATCGGCGGAGAAGCCGTAGGTCTGGGAGAAGTAGCGGTCGGGTGGGTACTCGAACGTCCACATCTTGCCGTTGTCGAACCGCCCGGCCCGGATGGTGTCGGACGGTTGTTGGGCGGCGAGGGCCACGGGCCATGTGAGCAGGAGCAGACTGAACGATCTCATTGGAGCTCCAGGTTGGTCTCAGCGTTTGACGCGCGGTGCGGAGTCAGGGTTGCGGCGACTCACTTCAATCCGACCGTGCTGAGACCCCCTGTGGTCTGAGGGACCGCGCCACGAGTCCGATCCCCCCCGCGAGCAGGCCGAGGATCACCAGCGTATCGAACAACGAGGTCGACTGGAAGTAGATGTGCAGATTGGCCAGGATTCCGGCGACGATGATCAGCGAGCCGGCGCCGGTCAGCCCCCACCCCAGGATGGAGCGGCCGTTGAAGAACAACACGCCGATCCCCACGAGCAGCGGCAGCAGCGACAGGCCGAACGCGTTGTAGCCCCACAAAGTCCAGCCC
>JBGPIW010000307.1:0-3838 GCA_041485045.1 Gemmatimonadota bacterium
GGCCAGCGCCGTCGGGTTGCCGCACCCCAGCGACGCGAGGACCGCGGTTTCGGGGAGCGCGCCCTTGTCTTCGGCTGAGTACAGGTCGGTGGTGACGGGATCGCAGCACTCGCCGACGGCGCCGGCGCCGCAACAGCTCGAGCCCCCGCCCCCCATTACCCGCAACGCCGCAGCGCCATAGCGTTGCCGCACCGTGTCCTTCAATGCATCGCTCATCATTCGACCTCTTTCGCATCAAGAAAAGTTGATATGTACAGCACAAAAAAACCCCCTTACCCGCAACAGGCGGTGCGGCAGCTGCCGGCGTGCTTGCCAGGCTGCACCGCCGCGGCGAAATCGGCGATTTCGGACAACGCCTCGCGGTTCAACGAGTAGTGCACCCAGCGCCCCTCCCGGCGGTCGGTGACGAAACCCGACTGCTTGAGCACGCGCAGGTGGAACGAGAGCCGCGACTGCTGGGCCCCCAACACCGCTTGGAGCTCGCACACGCAGCGTTCGCCGTGCGAAAGCATCCGCACGATCTCGAGCCGCGTCGCGTCAGAGAGGGCGTGGAACCAGCGCGCGGCACGCGCGCTGGCGGGAAGGGTCGCCGTGGTCATGGCTCCATGATACATCAACGATTATTGATTTGTCAACCGGGGGTCAGCCGAACGGCAGCTCCGGACTTCCCTCGTGCGCCAGCAGCCAGCGCTTGCGCTCGATGCCGCCACCGAACCCGGTCAATGCGCCGTGCGCCCCTACGACGCGGTGGCAGGGAACGATGATAGGGATGGGGTTCTTCCCGTTGGCGGCGCCGACCGCGCGCGCCGAGTCCGCGGCGCCGATGCGGCGCGCCAGCGCGGAGTAGCTCGCCGTGGTCCCGTAGGGGATGTCGCGCAGGGCGCTCCACACGCGCTCCTGGAAGGGCGTGCCGCGCGGCGCGAGCGGCAGGTCGAACACCGTACGTCGGTGGTCGAAGTACTCCTCGAGCTGCCGTCGGGTCCGACTGAGCGTCTCCGCCGCTCGCCCCTGGCCGTCGGCGGCGAGCCACGATTCCGCCGGCGGTGCGACGTGCCGCGAGGAGTCGAACCATACGCCGACCAGGCCTGCCTCGGTTGCCAGCAGCAGGAGCTCGCCGACTGGACTCGCCATGCGCGCTGCGGTAGTTGCGACCACTCGTTCAGTGTGCACGAAAGTGCAGCGGATCCCGGAGGTTCTGCAATTCCCGATAGTAGTAGAGCGCCGTCGGCCGTTTGCCTTTGAACCGGAGCCCGCGCAGGAATGCCAGCTCCTCAGGCGTGGTCGCGCCGCTCAGCGCATCATCGCGCAAGAACTCGGTCAATCCGGGCTCTTCGCGGGGCGCCGGCTCCAAGGTCTGTTGCACGAACTCGAAGGCGATCGCCGGCTCGGGTGCGACCCGATGATTCAGGGCGATCTCCAGCCGGAAGGTCGCCAGGTCGATGCTCCAGGACGCGATGAGCGGCTCGAAGAACGAGCCGCAGTGCTCGGCGGAAAGGTGAAAGATGTCGGTGTCGAGGAACTCGAGCACCCGCACCCGCATCGCTTCGAAGCTCAGTCCGCCGAGCCGCGCGACCGTCCGGAGCCAATGTTCGTGCCCCACCTCCTGCCGCGCGATGCCCTTCACCACGTCCAGCAGCTTCTGCGTCACCAAGCGCTCGAGCTCGCCGAACGGCTGCCGCTCGAAGATCGCGCGCACGTGCTGCTGGTCGGCGGGGTTGCACTTGCGTAGGACCAATTCGCGGACTTCCCGGAACAACGGCGCCGATTCGCCCTCGAGCTCCCGTTTCAGCCCTTCCTTGCGCTGCACATCCGCCAACCGAGCCAGCTCGCCGGTGGGCAGCCGCAGGAATTTGTCCATCCGTTCGTAGATATCGGTACGACTCGGTGCGGGAGGTGCACGTTTCCGCGTCAACAGCTGGGACACATAGGATTCGGTCACACTGGCCGCCCGGGCGAGGTCTTTTTGCTCCAGTCCCAGCTCGTCCAGGCGTTGGCGAATGACGAACGACACGTCCACTGGTCTGTCTCCTCCGCGGTTACAGTGGCGTTAACCAGCTCTCGTGAAGCGATACGACGTGCGAGAGCCGTGAGTTGACAAACATAGTGAAGTTGCTTAAACTCCGACAGTTACGGGATTCGCAACGGGCGATGAGGGAGCACTTTAGCCGAAACAGGGAGCGCGTGGTCGAATTGCACTGTCATGTCTGTGGCGGCTTCATCACCGAGCTGCGCTACATTTCGTACCGGCTTGCAGAGGGCGTGGCGGCCGCGCCGCACCGGGATCTCTGCACCTGCACGACGCCGATCGTGTGTGGTCCGCCGCCGGGATACATGTCCTCTCCGGGGACGCCTGCCCCCGAACGCAGTCGGAGCTGAGCGCGCCCATGGCCAAAATCGAAGCGATTCAGATCGACGGGACCGTCGCCCAGGTGCTCCCCAATACGTTGTTCCGGGTGTCCCTCACCAACGGCCACTCCGTGCTCGCCACCATCGCCGGCAAGATGCGGCGGTTTCGGATCCGCGTGCTCGCCGGGGACCGGGTGACACTCGAAGTGTCGCCCTACGACCTCACCCGCGGTCGCATCACCTTCCGCCACAAATGAATCGAGCCGTCGCGAAGACACCGTTGGTGTCGGCTGGTGGCCCACCCAAGTGCGCGGCGTGCGGCGGACGGCTGACGTTCGGGACCGACACGCAGGGGCGGACCATGGAGCAGTGCGGCTGCGGATACCGGGCCTACATGTCGCTGCGCACGGGAAGCGCCCTCCCACACAGCACCACGTCCGCTTCCGCGGCGTCCTGACGCCCGGATCACCGGATTCCGTCGACCAAACTCCGCAAGTTGAGAGTCTTCGCCTGGGACTGGATTTCGTCCCGGACCTTCGGGAAAATTCCCTTCGCATCCTCCTGAAAACGCTGGAACAACTCGCGCAGGTCCGCGGTGCCGAGCCGGCGGCCCTGGGCGTAGTACTGCTTGGCCACGTGGCCTAACGCGTAGGTCGCGGCGAACGTGACGGCGGCACCGGCCGTGAGTCCGCCCGCGCCGCCGATGAGTCCACCGAACAGGCCTCCGGCGACACCCCCCACCAATTTACGCACCACGCCCTCCATCACCTGAGCGGCGGCCCCCAACCCCAGCGCACCGGCGAGGTCCTTGACCTGGTTGGCGTCGAGCTTCTGTCCGTAGTGCTGGCCGATCTGATAGACCAGGCGCAGCTGCAGCGGCAAGATCACGACGTTGGCGAGCTTGTCGGGCAGCAGCTCCACGGCGCTCGTGATGATCGCCTGTTGCAGGATCATCCGGTCGAGGACGTCGTCCGCAGGCTTACCGGTAGCGACTTCCACGGGGCCGGCAGTTCGTGCGGCGGCGAGCCCCGCTGCGCTCTGCTCCATCTCGGCCATGGTAGCCGGGGCGAGCCCCAGCGCGCCGCGCAGCGCGCTCAGGAAGTCCGCTTCCTGGCGGTTGAGCGGGCCGTCGGCGTGACACACGACGAGCGCCGTTTCATACGCGAGTCGGCGCGCATCCTCGTCCGAGAGCCGCCGGGCGAGCTCGGCGAGCGGCGCCCGTGCCCCGGCGCCGCGTTGTGCGACGGCTTCGACGTCGGTGATGCCGAGCCGCGTGAGGGCGGCGCGCAGCTCCGTGTGCTCCTCCGGAGTGGTGCGGCCGTCGGCCAGGGCCGCCAGGAAGGCGACGGTGACGATGGGTTCGTGATCGCGCTCGTTCATGGCTGGGAGTATACCGAATCGCTTCCCGGGACGGAGGGGCCCAGGAACCGCTCGGCGGTAGCCTCGTACAGCTTCGGGTCGTTCCAGTAGGCGAGATGCGCGAGACCCCACA
>JBGPIW010000308.1:0-3835 GCA_041485045.1 Gemmatimonadota bacterium
CCAGCACCGGCAGCGGCGGATAGCGGACGAACCGCGGGTCGGTTTCGGCGCGCGCGCACCGGTAAAACACCGAGCCGCGGCGATTCGTCACCACGCGCATCCAGCGACAGGTGAGGCAGAGCCCGGCGTCCACACCGGATAGTACTGCTCCGTGCTCGCTGCTCCCAATCACTCTATGGCCCTCTGCCGGGGGAATCGCCTAGATTGGTCCTCGTGACCGGCGATTTTGACCCCGGGCTCCTCCCACCCGACCTCATTGCAGGCTACCTCCGCAGCGCGCAGGGGCAGATCGACCTGCTCAGCGGGATCGCCGACCGGCTCGCCATACGCGGGGACGACCAGGACGCCCTGGAAGAGCTCCGCGGGGAAGCCCACAAGGTCCGCGGCTCGGCGGGCTCATACGGGTTCGGGGAAGCGACCAACGTCGCCGCGGAGATCGAGGAGTCGGCCAAGGCGTGGCGCGCCGGCACGGGAGCCGTGGCGACCGATCGGGGCGGGTTGACCCAAGTGCTCGTGGCAAGACTGCGGGCGGCGTTCGGCCCGGCCCTCGGCCCCACGACACTCCCTGACCTCTTCCTTATCGAGGACGATGCGGCGCTGATCGAGCTGCTCGAGTACGGACTCGCCTCGCGCGGGTACCGCAGCCGGGTGTTGCGCAACGGCCGGGTGGCACTCGAGGTGCTGCGCTCGCTGCAGGTCGGCGACGCCCATCCGCTGCTGCTGCTCGATGTGGACCTGCCCGGACTCGACGGCTATTCCCTGTTCCACATGCTCCAGCGGGAACGCCCCGGCGTCTTTCGAGTGGTGTTTCTCACGGTGCACGGCGGTGAGGACGAGCAGCTGCGGGCGCTGGAAGGCGGCGCCACCGACTATCTGGTGAAGCCGGTGAGCCTGCGGGTTGCCCTCGAGAAGATCCGCCGCTGGGTCGGCCGGTGACCGGCTACACCTTCCTGGTGGTGATCGCCGTCGGCCAGAGCGTCACACTCACGAGCCTGCTGATCGCGATCTTCGTCAACCGCTGGCTGCGGGAACGGCGGCGGGCATGGGTGTTGCCCCGGCGTACGGTGGTCGACGAGGCCATGAAAGGCTGGGCCCTGGGAGAAGTCGGCCCGGAGCTCGTCGCGCGGGTGCTCGAAGCGCTCCCGTCGGTAGACGCGGTCGAATCGCTCGTCGGCTGGTCGGGGCGCCTCAGCGGGGATCGTTGGCGCGAGCTCGCGGTAGTGCTCGACGGGCGGCCCTGGACGAAGCGCCTGCGCGCGGCAGTCCGCGCGCGACGCTGGTGGCGGCGGCGCCAGGCGGCGCGCTTTCTCTCCGTGGCGGCCACCCCCGCCGACGCCCAGCTCCTGGTCCGCCTGCTGCGCGACCCGCACCCCGCTGTGCACATGGCCGCGGCGAATACACTGGTGCGGTTCGTGAATCTCCAGCTGCTCCGTCTGGTGGTGGAGCGGCTGCCGGAGATGGCGGCGCCGATCCAGACGCACTATGCGGGCGTCTTGCGGGCGACCGGCGGCGCCGTGGTGCCGTTGTTGATCGAGCGACTGCACGATGTCTACGATCCCGGTCTGCCACGCTTCGTGGAGTTCGCCGGCCGGCTCGCCGACGCGGGCGCGCGCGAAGCGGTCACCGCCCTCGCCGGCCATGCCAATCCCGAAGTGCGCGTGCAAGTGGCGCGGGCACTGGGCGATTTTCCGCACGCCGCCTCGGTGATGGCGCTGCGCGCCCTGGTCACCGATGCGGCATGGGAGGTTCGCGCGCAGGCGGTTCGGGCCCTGGGGCGGATCGCCGAACCGGAGACCCTGCCGGACCTCGTGCCGCGGCTCGCGGACGCCGTGTGGTGGGTGCGCCTGCGGGCCGCCCTGGCCCTCATGCGCATCGGCGACCCCGGCCGGGACGCGCTGCTCAAGGCCGAAATCGGAGCGCAGCCCGACGCCCGCTTCGTGGCCCGCCTGATCCTCGGCCTCACCCCGCAGGCGCTTTCCGAGTTCGCTGCGTGAGCGAGATCGTCACATCGCTCGACGCCAGCATCATCGTCTACTTCCTCATCCTCAATTCGTTCTATGCCCTGCTCCTGGTGCTCTCCCTCCCTGAGGTGTGGGAGCACACGCGGCTCGCCGATGACGAGGACCTCGTCCGCCTCCAGGAAACGGGCGCCCCGCCTCCGATCTCCATCCTCGTCCCGGCCTACAACGAAGAGGTGACCATCGATGCGAGCGTCACCGCCATCCTGACGCTCGACTATCGCCAGTACGAGGTGATCGTCGTCAACGACGGGTCCACCGATGCCACGATGGAGCGGCTGCAGGAGGCGTTCGACCTCTACGAAGTCCCCCGCATCCATCCCGAGGTGCTGGCGACGCGGCCGATTCGCGCGATGTATCGCTCGCGCACCCGGCCGCGCATCGTGGTCCTCGATAAGGAGAACGGCGGCAAGGCCGATTCGCTGAATGCGGGGATCAACGCCAGCCGCTGGCCGCTGGTCATCGCCGTCGATGCCGACACCCTCATCGAGCCGAACGCCATGTTGCGACTCACTCGGCCGTTTCTCCTGAGCCAACGGATCGCGGCCGTCGGCGGCACGGTGCGCGTCGCCAACGGCTCCGTCATCCGCGATGGACGGGTGCTCGAGCCGCGCGTCCCGTCGCGGTTCCTGCCGGGCGTGCAGGTCGTCGAGTACCTCCGGGCGTTCCTCTACGGCCGGCTGGGGTGGAACCGGCTTGGGGGCAACCTCATCATTTCCGGCGCCTTCGGCCTGTTCCGCAAGGACTACCTGCTGGAGATCGGGGGATACCGCACCGACAGCGTGGTCGAGGACTTCGATGTCGTCGTGCGACTCCACCGCCATCTGCGCGACCGACACGTGCCGTATGTGATCACGTTCGTGCCGGACCCCGTCGCCTGGACGGAGGTCCCAGAGACGCTCGCGGTGCTGGGCCGCCAGCGCGAGCGGTGGCATCGCGGCCTCATCCTCACGATGTGGCAGTACCGCGGCATGCTGTTCCGGCCCCGGTACGGTCCGGTCGGGTTCCTGGGAATTCCGTTTTTCGCCTTCGGCGAGATGCTCGCCCCGGTGGTCGAGGTGCTGGGCTACGTGATCACCGCCGCGGGCTTGTACCTCGGGGTGCTCAACTCCGGGTTCGCCGTGATGTTCTTCCTCGTGGCGTTGAGCTACGGCATGATTCTGTCGTTCTGGGGCATCGTGCTGGAAGAGGTGGGGTTCCGCCGCTACCGCCGCTGGAGCGACCTCGGCCGCCTGCTGTTGTTTGCCGCGCTGGAGAACTTCGGCTACCGGCAGCTCACCGTGTGGTACCGCCTGCGCGCCTTCTGGTCGGCGCTGCGGGATCGGCACAGCTGGGGGCGCATGACCCGCACTGGCTTCGCGCCCGCCGGTGGTGGCCCGGCCAAATGACGTTCCTCGTACCCGCGGCACTCGCGCTCCAGGCCGCCGGCTGTCCGGGGCGGGCCGCGGCGCTCGCCGACAGCGCGATAGCGGCCTTCCGCGCGGGGCGCATCACGGTCGCCGCGGCCCGCTACGCGGTCGCCGACTCCGTCTGTCCCGGCCTGCCGGAGATCCAGGTCGGCATCGGCTTCGTGGCGTTGCGCCAGGGAGCGGTGCAAGAGGCCGAGCGGCGATTCGCCGCGACGTTGCGCGCGGACTCGCTGAACGCCGACGGTTGGTTCGGCCGTGGGCTGGTGCGGGCGCGCCAGGGGCGGCGCGAGGCTGCGATCGCGGCGTTTCACCGCGTGCTTGCCATCGCGCCCGGGTACGCGGACGCGCGGCAGCAACTCACGCTGCTGGGCGACCTGGGCGGCCCACTGCCCAAGGTGCGACGTCCGG
>JBGPIW010000309.1:0-3833 GCA_041485045.1 Gemmatimonadota bacterium
CACGATCGCCAGCAATGCCGACCTGACGATCGCCGTGGTTCGGACCGCAAGCGGCAAAGCCACGGTGCTGTCGGGACTGCGTGGCGCCCGCGCCATCGGCCTTGTCGGTGGCTTCCTGATCTACGTGCGGAACGACGGTGCCCTGATGGCGGCGCCGTTTGATGTGGGGAGTTTGCGCGCCGGAGCGCCGCTTCAGATCGCTGACAGCGTCGCCGTGCCATCCTCCGCATGGAATGCTCCCGTCGCTCTGTCGGCGAACGGATCGCTGCTGTACCAGAAGGGCGGTATCGCAGGACAGCTCGTGACCGTGGACTGGCACGGCGTGGCGCGCGGACTGCTCGATACGGTGCAGGTGTACCTGCATCCTCGCTTGTCGCCCAATGGACGACGCATCGCGGTCGAGGTGCAGGGAGCGGCCGGCGCGGACATCTGGATCTCCAACCTGATCGAACACACCACCGAGCGGCTGACGCGCGAAGGCTACAACAATCGGCCGGAGTGGTCGCCCGACGGCCGCCGAGTGTTGTACACGTCATCACGCGCGCCGGGCAATGCGCTCTGGTGGCAGCCGGCCGACGGCAGTGGCAGCGCCACGATGATACAGCAGGACTCGAACCCGATCCGGGAAGGCGTGTTCACGCCGGATGGCCACAGCATCGTGTATCGCCTGGATTCGCCCCAGAACAACCGCGACATCTACCTGGTGCCGCTCACCGGTCAGCGGACGCGGGTCCCGATCCTCGTGAACATCAATGACGACAAGGAGCCGCGGGTCTCGCCGGACTCGAAATGGCTGGCGTATGTGTCCAACGAATCAGGCCGGGAAGAGGTGTATGTCCGCGCGCTCTCGGGCACGGGTGGGCGCGTGCCGGTGTCGGCCGGTGGCGGTGGAGAACCGCTCTGGTCCCGAGATGGGAGACGACTCTTCTACCGCACCGGGGCCAAGCTCATGGCCGCCACCATTGCCACGGCGCCATCGCTCACAGTGACCATGCGCGAGACGCTGTTCGAAGGGCCGTTCGCCACCGATATCTACCACCCGAATTACGACGTCGCGCCGGACGGGCAGAGCTTCGTCATGATCCGGCCGGTCGAAGAGAATCGACAGCTCGTGATGGTCGTCAACTGGATACAGGAGCTGCGTCAGCGCATCGGGGGCAAGTAAGCGTCGCCCTGGCCGACTCTACCGCAGCTCCACTACCGCGCCCAGCCCCGCCGCCCGCCCCGTCGCCCAGGCCCACAGGAAGTTGTAGCCGCCGATCGGGCCGAACGCATCGAGCACCTCGCCGCACAGATACACCCCGGGCAGCTTCCGGCTCTCCATGGTCCGCGGATCGATCTCCGCGAGGCTCACACCTCCGCCCGTCACTTCCGCCTTCGCATAGCCGCCGTGGCCGGTCCATGGCAGCTCGCACCGCGCGAGCCCCTCCACCAGCCGGGCGCGATCCGCGCGCCGCAGCTGCGACAGTTGCGTCTCCGGGTCGACGCCGGCGCGTCGGACCAGCAGGTCGGCCAGCCGCGCCGGCATCTCGCCGCGCACCACACCGGCCACCGCGCGCGCACCGTCGCTGCGCAGCGCCCGCTCCCACCCGTCGACGTCCAACACCGCCCACTGCGCGATGAGACGCGCAGCGCCGCCCGAGCGTACCAGCACGTGCGACACGTCCAGCACCGCCGGTCCCGAGTAGCCCCGGTGCGTGAACAGGAAGCCTCCGCGCGCCTGTGCCCTGCGCTCCGCATCGCGCGCCGTGAGCGATACGGTGAGCGACACGCCCGCCAGCTCCGCGAACGGTGCGGGCTCGGCGGTGACCGGCGTGAGCGCCGCGTACGGCTCGTGGATCGTGTGCCCGAGCGCCGCGAGCAGCGCGAGGCCGCCTCCGTCGCTGCCGGTCTTCGGAACCGACAGACCGCCGGTCGCCACGATGACTCGGTCGGCGCCCAGCGTCTGTCCGTTCGTACACGCGATGCGCCACCCGTCGCCGGCGCGCGCCAGGCCCGAGACGGTGGTAGACGGCATCCACCGTACCCCCCGGGCGACGGCATACGCCAGCAGCCCGTCCCGCACGTCGCGCGCCCGATTCGAAGTCGGAAACAGCTTCGCCGACTCAGTCTCTTCGATGAGCGGCTGCCCGAGGAGCTGCTCGAAAAACGTGCGCTGCTCGAGCAGCGGCCAGGAGCGCAGGATGTTGCGCAGCGTGTGCGGCGAGGAATCGGTGACGAACCGCGTCTCGTCGAGCTCGGCGGGGAGGATGTTGCAGCGGCCGCCGCCCGAGATCAGGATCTTGCGGCCGCCGTCGGGCGTGTGCTCGAGCAGCAGCGTCTCGGCGCCGCCGGATGCCGCGAAGGCAGCGGCCAACATGCCCGCCGCACCGCCGCCGATCACCGCCACGCGCGTCATCGCTGGAGGATAGCCCGCGGCTGGCGCATGCGCTCGATGCGCCGCATCTTCGCCGATCCAATGACTCGTCCTCCTCGATGAAAGTCGGCCTGGTAGGCTTCGCCGGCTCCGGCAAGACGACCGTGTTCAACACGATGACCGGTCTGGCCGTCCCCACCGGCTACGGCGGTGAGCTGCGCCTCGGCACCGTCCGGGTGCCGGACGAGCGCATCGACGCGCTCAGCAAGATCTACAAGCCCAAGAAGACGACTTACGCCGAGATCGTGTTCTGTGACGTCCCGGGCGAGCACGGCGCCGAGCACAAGGGTCTGTCGCGCAAGGCGCTGCAGCAGATCCGCGACCAGGAGGTCATCTGTCTCGTGCTGCGGGCGTTCCCCAACCCCGCGCTCGAGACCGACGCGAACCCGCTCGGCGACCTCGAGGCGTTTCACACCGAATGCGTCCTGGCCGACCTCGACATCGTGGAGAAACGGATCGAGCGGGCGAAGAAGGACAAGCCCGACCCCCACGAGCTGGCGGCGTTCGAGTTCATGAAAACCACGCTGGAGCACGAGCTGCCGCTCCGCTCGCTCCCGGCGGCGGCGTTGAACCGCGACTACCTCAAGGGGTATGGGCTGCTCACCGATCGCCCCCTGATGATCGCGCTGAATCGCAGCGAGCAGGAGGCCGCCCAGCCGATGCCGCCCGCCCTGGTCGAACGGCTGGCCCAGCTGCACGCCGCCGGACTCGTGATCTCGGCCAGCGTGGAAGCCGAGATCGCGGCGATGGACCCGGCCGATCGCGCCGCGTTCCTGGAAGACCTGGGGCTCAAGGAATCGGCGCTGACCCGGTTCATCCGCACCGCCTACGGCCTGCTCGACCTCATCTCGTTCTTCACTGTCGGCGAAGACGAGGTGCGGGCCTGGCCGATCCGGCGCGGCACGACCGCACGGCCGGCCGCGGGTCGGATCCACTCTGACCTGGAGCGCGGCTTTATCCGCGCGGAGGTGATCCCCTACAAGGTCTTCCTGGAGCTCGGCACCGAGCATGCCGTCAAGGAGGCGGGCCGCCTGCAGGTCGAAGGGAAGGACTACGTGGTTGGGGACGGAGATATCGTGCACATCCGGTTCAACGTGTAAGGAGCGCTCGTGCATCCAGATCGGACGATCACTCGGCGGAACTTTCTGATTCGGAGCGGGGTCGGCGGCGCCATGGTTGCCTTCCCGCCCGAGCTGTGGCATGTGTTCCCCACCCCGCCACTCGCAGGGAAGCCGGGTCCCCAATCCGAGGCGCTCTTCTCCGGCCTCCAATGGCGCATGCTCGGGCCCTTCCGCGGTGGGCGCGTCGACGCCGCCAGCGGCGTGCCCGGCCGGCCGAACGAGTTCTACTTCGGCCACGTCAACGGCGGCGTGTGGAAGACGATCGACGGGGGCCGCACGTGGGCGCCGGTCTTCGA
>JBGPIW010000310.1:0-3821 GCA_041485045.1 Gemmatimonadota bacterium
CCGAGCACGCCGACACGATCGCGGCGATCGCGGTGCGCTATGAAGCGACGCTGCGCGAGGGCGGCACGTTGTTCTTCGCCGGCAACGGCGGCAGTGCCGCCGATGCCCAGCACCTGGCTACGGAATACGTGGTACGCTACCACCACCAGCGACCGGCATTGCGTGCCGTGGCGCTGACCACCGATACGTCTCTGTTGACCGCGGCCGCGAACGACATGGGGTTCGACGAGGTGTTCGCCCGGCAGATCGAGGCGCTGGGACGTCCCGGCGATCTGCTGGTGCTGCACTCGACCAGCGGCGAGAGCCCCAACGTGATCCGGGCCGCGCAGGCAGCACGGGCTCGCGGGATGGGGGTCATCGCGCTGCTCGGCAGGACGGGCGGGGCGACCAAGGACCTCGCCGATCTTGCCCTCGTAGTCCCGTCCGACGACACCGCGCACATTCAGGAGCTGCACCTCGCCGTCGAGCACCTGATCTGCGAATGGATCGAGGAGCGTCTGGCGGGGTGATCGACCTCACCGGCCGGCGCGCGTTCGTCACCGGCGGCGGCCGTGGCATCGGGAGCGCAACGGCCCGGCTGCTCGCCCGGGCGGGGGCGCGTGTCGTGGTGGGGTACCGCTCGCGGAAGGCGGAGGCCGCGGTGACGGTCGCGGCGATCCGGGCCCACGGGAGCCAGGCCGACGCCGTCGGGGGCGATCTCGGCGACCCCGTCGGCGCCGCGCGCGTGGTAGGCGAGGCGGTGGCAGCCCTGGGTGGCCTCGACGTGCTGGTCGTGAATCATGGGGTGTGGCTGCCCGAGGACGTTGCGCTGGCGGAGATGACGGACGCGCAATGGCAGGACACGCGGAGCGCCAATCTTGACAGCGTCGTGTACGTGTGCCGTGCCGCCGTCCCGCGGCTGTCCGCCGGAGCGCAGGTCGTCCTTGTGGCCTCCACCGCCGGCCAGCGCGGGGAAGCGTTTCATGCCGACTATGCCGCGACCAAAGGAGCGGTCATCGCGTTCACGAAGTCGCTTGCGGTCGAGCTCGCGCCACGCATCACCGTCAACTGCGTCGCCCCCGGGTGGGTCGATACCGAGATGGCGGCGGCTCCCTACGCGCGGAACGGCGGCCAGGGGCGCCGCGACATCGAGCGAAGCATCCCGCTCGGCCGGGTGGCGAGCGCTGAAGACGTCGCCGGACCGATCGTCTTCCTCAGTTCGCCCCTCGCCCGCCACATCACCGGCGAGATCCTGAATGTGAACGGTGGGAGCGTGTTGTGTGGTTAGTCCGCTCCCTGTTGCCCGCGCTCCCATGACGTTCCCCGAGCGCCTCGCGATCCCCCAGGAGGTGCTGCGCATCGCGCGCCGTCTCGAAGAGGCCGGGTACGAGACGTGGTGCGTCGGGGGTGCGGTGCGCGACAATCTGCTGGGCCTCGAGAATCACGACGTCGATCTCACCACGGCAGCCGGCCCGGACGCCGTGCAACAGCTGTTTCGCCGCACGGTCCCGATCGGCGTGGAGCACGGCACGGTGGCGGTGCTCGACAGCCAGAACCGCGCGCACGAGGTGACCACGTTCCGCAAGGATGTCCAGACGGACGGGCGCCACGCGCGGGTCGAGTTCGGGGTCTCGCTCACCGACGACCTGGCGCGCCGCGATTTCACCATCAACGCCATCGCCTATCATCCGCTGCGTCACGAGTGGCGGGACCCGTTTCGCGGTGCGGTCGACCTGGAACGCAAGCTGATCCGGGCGGTCGGGGACCCGAACTGGCGTTTCCAGGAGGATTACCTCCGCATCCTGCGCGCCCTGCGGTTCAGCGCCCGGTTCGAGTTCCGCATCCACGCAGCGACGCGCGAGGCCGCCCAGGCCAATGTGCAGGGGCTCGCCCAACTGTCCGCCGAGCGTGTCCGCGACGAATGGTTCAAGGGCATCGCCACGGCGCGGCGCACGAGCCGCCTCGTGGCCCTGTGGCGGGAGATCGGCGCGATGCGCATCTGGCTCCCGGAGGTCCGGAAAGCCGGGAGCGGTGAGCGCGGCGTGCTCGACAAGCTGCCGCGCGACCCGGTGCTGGTTTCGTCCTTCCTCGCGTCCGATCCGGCGTCGCTCCTGACCCGACTCAAATGCGCCAACAAGGACATCGAGCGGGGCCGCGCGATCCGGGATTGGCGCGAACGCTATCCGGAGGCGAGACGCATGCCCGAGGTACGACGCTGGCTGTCGCAGGTGGGACCGGCGGCCGAAGACCTGCTGGCCCTGCACGCGGCGACCGCTCCGCGCTCCCCACTTCCCGGTGTGGTGGCGGCGATCCGCGCCGGCGGCGATCCCCTGACCCTGAAGGATCTCGCCGTAAAGGGTGAAGACCTGATTGCCGCTGGAGTGCGGCCGGGGCCTGAGGTGGGCGCCTTGCTGGGGCGGCTGCTCGACGTCGTGCTGGAGGACCCGGGACGCAACGCCCGCGAGGATCTGCTGGCGCGTGTGCGGGACTGGCTGACGCCTTCGTGAACGGCGGGGCGCTGGTGTATGCCGCGGTGGCGGCGACGGGCAACGTGATTGGCGCGGTGGCCGTGGTATACCACGCGGCGCGCAGCCTCCGGCTGATCGACCATTGCGTCGCCTTCGGCGCCGGATTCATGCTGGCCGTGTGTCTCACGGAGATCGTGCCCGAAGCGCTGGCGCGGGGTGGCCCGGGCGCTCCGCTGCTGGTGCTCGTGGGCTACCTGGCGGTGCACCTCACGCAACACACGGTCACCCCTCATTTCCACTTCGGTGAAGAAACGCACCCCGTCAACGCCGCCGCGGGAACGTCCGCTCTGGTGGGTCTGCTGCTGCACACGTGTTTCGACGGCGTCGCCATCGCCAGCGCGTTTCTCGTCGGCCCGACGCTCGGGGCCATGGTGTTCGTGGCGATCCTGCTCCACAAGCTGCCAGAAGGCGTGACGATCGCGAGCCTGATGCTGGCGGGGGGGCGCAGCGGTGCCAGCGCTGTGCGAGCGGCAGCGCTGCTGGGCCTCGCCACGGTCATCGGCGTGCTGCTCACGGATTCGCTGGGCTTCTTGGAGCATCATGGGCTCGCCCTGTCGGGCGGGGTGACGCTGTACGTTGCCGCGTCGAACCTCGTGCCGGAATTCCAGGGCAAGCGTGGCTGGAAACTGCCGGCGGCGTTCTTCGCCGGGGCCGCCATGTTCTACGCCACCCGCGCGCTCGTGGGGGGACTGCCATGAGCGAGCCGACGCTGTTTCAGGGTTCGTCCGAGCCGCTGGCCGCGCGGATGCGGCCGCGCACGCTGGACGATTTTCTCGGCCAGGACCACCTCCTGGGCCCCGGCAAGGCGCTGGGTGAGCTGATCCGGCGCGGCGACGTCGCCTCCTGCATCTTCTGGGGTCCGCCGGGGTCGGGGAAAACCACGCTGGCGCGGATCATCGCGAATTACACCGACCGTCACTTCGAGCCATTCTCCGCGGTCACCGAAGGCGTAGGGCGCGTACGGGAGATCATTCGCGAAGCAGAAGAGCGGCTGAAGTACCAGGGACAGGGGACGATTCTCTTCTGCGACGAGATCCACCGCTTCAACCGGGCGCAGCAGGACGCGTTCCTGCCCTGGGTCGAAAACGGGATCATCACGTTGATCGGCGCAACGACCGAGAACCCGAGCTTCGAGCTGACGGGCGCGCTGCTGTCGCGCTGCCGCGTGTTTGTGTTGCAACCCCTCGTCCCCGAGGAGCTGATCACGCTGGTGCGCCGCGCGTTGACCGACACCGATCGGGGGCTGGGTCGCCTCGGCCTCGAGATCGACGACGATGCCCTCGCCCTGCTCGCGCGCGAAGCGGACGGCGACGC
>JBGPIW010000311.1:0-3812 GCA_041485045.1 Gemmatimonadota bacterium
CACCGACCCGCGCACTCGCTCCGCGTACTCCGAAGGCGCAGGCATCTACCGCATCGTTCCTCAGGCGGTAGCGATTCCCCGAGACATTGCAGGGCTGGCCGCACTGGTGCGCGACGCCGAGCGGCGCGGTACGCCGCTTATCCCGCGTGGCGCCGGGAGCGGCATGCCCGGCGGCAACGTCGGACGCGGCGTGATCGTGGATTGCTCCCAGGGGTTTCGCACCCTCGAGCTGGATCCCGCTGGGCGCCGTGCCCGCGCCGGGGCCGGCGTGTCCTGGGCACAGGTGACCGACGCCGCCCGTCCCCACGGCTTGCGGCTCCCCCCCGATCCCGCCTCCGGAGCCTTCGCCACCTCCGGCGGCCTGGTCGCGACCAATGCCGCAGGGCCTCGCTCGATCCGGTACGGCTCCGTCCGGCCCTGGATCGAGGCGATCGAGGTGGTCGGCGCCGGGGGCGAGGTCCGGTCGATGAGACGGGGGGCAGGAGGTGCCAAGCAGTTCAACCTCGACCCAGGAGACCAGGATCTGATAGTCCGGGGATACCCGAAGACTCGGAAGAACTCCTCCGGCTACGCCCTGGACGCCTTCGCCGCTTCGGGAGACGAGGTGGACCTCTTTATCGGGGCGGAAGGGACCCTCGGGATCGTGACGGCTGTCGAGTGGCGACTCGACTCCATTCCTCCTGAGTCGGCGGGGGCGGCATTCGCCCTCGGAAGCCTGGCCGCCCTGGGCGAAGCCGCGACCTTCCTCGCCACGCTCGACCCTTCGGCGGTCGAGTTGCTGGACCGCACCCTGCTCGACTTCGTCGCCGCGGCGGGTGGGGAGGTCCCCCCGGGCGCCGAGTGCCTCTTGCTGGTCGAGTTCGAGCGCGAAACGCCGGCCGCGGCGCGCGGGGTGGTGGGCGACGCCGTACGAGGCCTGAAGCAGCTGACGCTCCAGGCCGACACGGCGCTCGACCGGGCAGGGCTGGAGCAGCTCTGGGGGATCCGGCGACTGGCGAGCCCCGCCCTCGCGCGCCTGCCCGAAACCCGGCGCTCCTTGCAGGTAATCGAGGACGGCTGCGTACCACTCGAGCGGCTGGCGGAGTACGTGGGTGGGCTGCGGGAGACGGCGGCACGGCACGACGTGCCGGTCGCGATCTTCGGCCACGCGGGGGACGGCCACGTCCACGTGAACGCCCTGCCGGACCTCACCCGACCCGGGTGGCGGGAAGCGCTACAGGGCCTGTACGACGACGTCGGCGCGCTACAGCGCCGGCTGGGCGGGACGCCGAGCGGCGAGCACGGCGATGGCCGACTGCGCGCCGGCACGTTGGAGTCGTTGTACGGCTCCGAGCTGATCGGGAGGTTCCGGGACCTGAAAGCCGTCTACGATCCGCGGTCGATCTTCAACCCGGGTGTTATACTCTCCGCGGCCGATTGGGCGCCGCTCGTGGACCTGAAGGTCGGGGACGACGCCGCACAAATCCCCGAGGACATTGCCGCTCGTCTGCGCGATCTGGAGCGCAGCGGCGGTTGGGCGACCCCGAAGGTGGACCTGACTCGATCACCCTGACCACCGATAACCGACTACCGACCACCGTCCCTCCATGGAAATCTTCCGCGCCCCCCGCATCACGCTGATCGCCCGGCCCCAGTTCCTCGAGCCGGTGCATCTCGCCGTCCAATGGAAAGGTGAGGCGTCGGGCGGGGAGCGGCTCGCCGAATTCGCCGGCCGCATCTGCTATATGAGCCAGCACAACCCGGCGCAGCGCCCCACGACGGAGTATCTCGACAACATCAAGAAGCAGGGGCATGGCTCCGTGCTGGAGCACGCGGTGTACGTGTTGCTGGTGGAAGGCATCAGCCGATCGTGCTCCCACGAGCTGGTGCGTCACCGGGCGGGGTTCGGCTACTCGCAGCTGTCGCAGCGCTACGTGGACGAGTCGCATGCGGCGTTCGTCGTGCCCCCCGCCGTCCTGGGCGACCCGACGCTGGAAGCGGAGTGGGAGCAGCAGGTCACCGCGGCACAGGCCGCCTACGTGCGCTCGGTCGAGTCGCTGATGAAGCGGTACGACTGGGTGAGCGACAAGGTCCACCGCCGCAAGATGGCGCGGGAAGCGGCGCGCAGCGTGCTGCCGAACGCCACAGAGACGAAGATCGTCGTCTCGGGGAACGTGCGCGCGTGGCGCACGATGCTGGAGCTGCGCTGCGGTGAAGGCGCCGAGCTCGAGATCCGCCGCATGGCGGTCGCCGTGCTGCGCGTGTTGCAGCAGGAGGCGCCCGCGTTCTTCTCCGACTTCGAGATCTACACCGCCGAGGATCGCGTCGAGTCGGCGCGCGTCGCGTACCACAAGGTCTGAAAACACAAACGGCGTGGTGAGTGGTGTGTGGTGAGTATCATCACCACCAACCACCTACCACGCAGTTTTTCTTTCGCTCCCCTATTGCGTATCTCGACGGAATCTCATATTCATTCATCGTCATAAGCAGTTACCGCGTCACGGACCGTTCGCCGAACGGCCCATTTTTTGTAAGGAGGTCACCCGAGACCACATGCGCATCGGTCTCGCCTACAATCAGAAGCCCGACACCGATTCCACCGCGTACGACGCTCGCGACAACAGCGACATCTACGCCGAGTGGGACGAGCCATCCACCATCGATGCGGTGGAGCAGGCTCTCGGTCTCTTCGGCAGCGTCATCCGGCTCCACGCCGACGCCACGTTTCCACAAAAACTCACCCGCGCCCGGGTCCAGCTCGTCTTCAACATGGCCGAGGGGCTCTACGGTCAGAACCGCGAAGCCCACGTCCCCGCGATCTGCGAGTACCTGAACGTCCCCTACACCGCCAGCGACCCGCTCACGCTGTCGCTGTCGCTGAACAAGGCGCGAGCGAAGGAGATCCTCGCCTACCACGACGTCCCGACCGCCCGCTTCGCCGTGGTTACCGATCTCGTGGACCTGGCCCGCGTACGGCTGCCGTATCCGCTGTTCGTGAAGCCGGTCGCCGAGGGATCTGGTAAAGGCATATTCGCCAATAACTTATGCCATCACCGCGCGCAACTGCGGGACCGCGTCTCCTTCCTCTTGGAGACCTACAAGCAGCCGGTGCTGGTGGAGACGTACCTCCCCGGCCCCGAGTTCACCGTCGCGATCATCGGCAACGGCGCCGACGCCTCCTGTCTCCCCATCGTCGGATTCGACTTCTCGACGCTGCCGCCCGGCGCCACACCGGTGTACGGCTTCGAGGCGAAGTGGATCTGGGACACCGCCGAGCACCAGCTCGACATCTTCGAGTGCCCCGCCAAGGTCCCCGAGAAGCTGTACCGGCACATCGAAATCGTCGCCCTGGACGCCTATCAGGCGCTCGGCTGCCGTGACTGGTGCCGCATCGACGTCCGCGTGGACGAGGCAGGCGTCCCCAACGTGGTCGAGCTCAACCCGCTGCCCGGGATCCTCCCGGACCCAAGATTGAACAGCTGCTTCCCCAAGGCCGCGCGCGCGGCGGGGTTCGACTACGATGAGCTGATCCAGGAGGTCGTCCGGATCGCCTGGAGGCGGGTGACGGGGCGCG
Source organism: Gemmatimonadota bacterium (assembly GCA_041485045.1). GTDB lineage: Bacteria > Gemmatimonadota > Gemmatimonadetes > Gemmatimonadales > GWC2-71-9 > DASTHG01. The sequence continues at coordinate 3,554 of JBGPIW010000311.1, forward strand.
AGCTGGTGGTGCCGGGCGTGGCGGCGGTCGGGTTCCGGGCGGGAGCGACCGCGTGAGGGTTTCCGTCTTGTACGACCCCGGCGCCGAGGACTGGACAGCCGAGGACATCGCAGGGGTTATGAAGGCGGTCAACGAGATCGCCCGCATTTTCGAGGCGATGGGTCACTCCGCCCGAAAGCTCCCCGTCCGTCACGACATGCGCTGGTTCGCCGACGCCCGCCGGTCGGACCTGGTGTTCAACCTGTGCGAAGGGGTGCAC
>JBGPIW010000312.1:0-3797 GCA_041485045.1 Gemmatimonadota bacterium
GAAGGCGGCCAGCTGCCGGGGCACAAGGTCACGGCGCTGATCGCGAGGCTGCGCCACTCGGTCCCGGGCGTACCGCTGATCTCGCCACCACCGCACCACGACATCTATTCGATCGAGGATCTCGCCCAGCTGATCCACGACCTGAAGCAGGTCAATCCCCGCGCCCGGGTCGGTGTCAAGCTGGTGGCGGAGGCGGGGGTCGGCCGGGTCGCGACGGGCGTGGCCAAGGCCTATGCGGACTATGTGCTCGTCTCCGGTCACAACGGCGGCACTGGCGCGTCGCCCCTCTCGTCCATCAAACACGCCGGCTCCCCGTGGGAGCTGGGGCTGGCGGAGACCCAGGCCCTGTTGATCGAGAATGGGCTGCGCCACCGCATCGAGCTGCGGGTGGACGGCGGCCTACGGACCGGGCGCGACGTGGTCGTGGCCGCGCTCCTGGGCGCGGAGTCGTACGGGTTCGGTACCGCGGCGCTGGTCGCCATCGGCTGCGCGATGGCGCGGCAATGCCATCTGAACTCCTGCCCGACGGGCATCGCGACTCAGGACCCGAAGCTCCGGGCCAAGTTCCACGGCACGCCGGAGCAGGTGGTCGGCTACTTCACCTGGGTGGCGGAGGAGGTGCGACGCCTGCTCGCCTCCATGGGAGCAAGAACGCTGGATGAGATCGTGGGCCGGGTGGACCTGCTGGAGCGGGTGGACCGGCCCGAGCTGCCGCGCGCCCAGATGCTCGACCTCTCGGCCATCCTCGCTGACCCGCTGGGTGGGCGCCAATGCCCTCGCCGGCGCAGCGCCGCCCGCAACGACCGTCCGGGGGTTGAATCACTGGACGACGAGATCCTCGGCGTGCTGGAGCCGGAGCTCGACGCCGGCCGATCCTTTACCGGCGAGTACCGCATCGGCAATCACCACCTCACGGTGGGCGCGCGGATCGCGGGCCGGATCGTGGAGCGGTGGGGCGCCGGCGGGCTGCCGGCCGAGACGACTCGGCTGCGGTTCCACGGCAGCGCCGGCCAGAGTTTCGGCGCGTTCGCCGCACACGGGATGTGCCTCGAGCTGGAAGGCGAGGCGAACGACTACGTCGGGAAGGGCCTCTCGGGCGGCGCGATCGTGATCCGTCCCTTCCGGGAGGCGCCCTACGCGGCGGCGAGCCAACACCACGTCATCCTCGGCAACACGGCCCTCTACGGCGCCACGGCGGGGTCGCTGTTCGCCGCCGGCCGGGCGGGCGACCGCTTCGCCGTGCGCAACTCGGGCGCCATGGCCGTGGTCGAGGGCGCGGGGAGCCACTGCTGCGAGTACATGACCGGCGGTGTGGTCGTGGTCCTCGGCGAGACCGGCCCCAACTTCGCGGCCGGCATGACCAACGGGACGGCGTACGTCCTCGATGAGTCGGGGAACCTCGAGCGGCGCACCAACCTCGACACCGCGCGCGTGTGCCCCCTCGACGACCTCGACCACGAGCGCCTTGGCGGCCTGGTGCGCGAGCATGCGGCACGCACGGGCAGTCCTCGGGCGCACGCCCTGCTCACCGAATGGGACCGTGCCCGCGCCAGTTTCCGTAAGGTCGCACCCCGCGCGCCCATCGTTCCCGTCACTCCCGAGGCCGCGCGGCTCGCTAGTGCGGCTGGCAGGGTGTAGGGCTGACGATGCCATCGGTCTCGGTCGGCTGTGCCTCCATTGTGGAGATGGCAGGCGCGTTTACGAGCGGTTAGCCGAGCCCTACCGCCAACTCTGCAGGATCCGCACGTAGTTCGCGCGCTCGAAGGCGTCGGGGTCGGCGACGTTCTGCTGGCTCATCGCCCCGCGCAGCTGGGTCACGGACTCGTACCGGTGGCGCTCCATCCAGTCGGCGAGTCCGTCCACCAGGGTTCGGAGATGCCCCGGCCCGTGCCGCAGCAGCGCGGACGTGGTCATCACCGCGTCCGCGCCCGCGAGCAGGTACTTCACCACTTCCGCGGGCGCGTGGACTCCGCTCGTGGCGGCGAGCGACGCCTGGAGCCGCCCGCGCAACACCGCGATCCAGAGCAGCGGCAGGCGGATCTCGAGCGACGTGCTGAGCTCGAGGTTCGGCACGACCTCGAGTCGATCGAGATCGAAGTCCGGCTGGTAGAACCGGTTGAAGAGGACCAGACCGTTGGCCCCGGCGCTCACCAAGCGGGCCGCCATCTCCCCGAAGGCGCTGAAGTAAGGGCTGAGCTTCACGGCCAGCGGGATCCTGATGGCTTCCCGCACCGCCTGGACGACGTGGACGTAGCGATCCTCGACCGCCCGCCCGGTGGCCTCGGCGCTCACGGGGAGGTAGAAGATGTTCAGCTCGATCGCGTGCGCGCCCGCCGCTTCCATGAGCGTGGCAAAGTCGACCCACCCGCGCTCGGTCGCCCCATTGAGACTGGCGATGACGGGGACGGCCACCGCGGCGCGCGCGGCGGCGATGAGCTCGAGGTACTCGTCGGGCCCGAGGGCGGCGCCCGGGACGGCCGGGAAGTAGGACAGCGACTCCGCGAAGCTCTCCGAGCCGGCGGCGGCATACCGCGCGAACGACTCGTTGTCGCGAATGAGCTGTTCTTCGAAGAGCGAGGCCAGCACGATGGCCGCGGCGCCGCCGTCCTCCAGCGCCCGCACGCCGTCCAGCGACTTGGCGAGCGGCGAGGGGGACGCCACGACCGGATGCGCGAGCGGCAGGCCCAGATAGGTGGTCGACAGGTCGGGCACGATCGCCTCAGCGGGCGAGGTCTTCGTACAGTTGCCAGCGGCGCGCGATCGCTTCCTCGGCCCGCTGGAACAGCGCGCCCGCTTCCGCCGGATTGGTCCGCGTGAGCATGCGATACCGCAGCTCCTGGTCCGCGTAGTCGCGGAAGCGCGTCGTGGGGCGGGGCGAGTCGAGCGTGAACGGATTCTCACCCGCCCGGCGCAGCTCCGGGTTGTAGCGCAGCAGCGGCCAGTAGCCGCTGTGCACCGCCCGTTGCTGTTGATCGAGGCCCATCCGCAGGTCGTACCCGTGCGCGATGCAGTGGCTGTAGGCGAGCACCAGCGACGGGCCTTCGTACGCCTCCGCTTCGCGCAGGGCGAGCAGGGTCTGCTGGGCATTGGCGCCCATCGCGATGCGGGCCACGTAGACAGTGCCATACGCCATGGCCTGGAGTGCCAGGTCCTTCTTCTCCGTGGTCTTGCCCGCGGTGGCGAACTTCGCGACCGCCGCCATCGGTGTCGCCTTCGACGCCTGACCACCGGTGTTCGAGTACACCTCGGTGTCGAGCACCAGCACGTTGACGTCGCACCCGCTGGCGAGCACGTGGTCCAAGCCGCCTGACCCAATGTCGTAGGCCCAGCCATCGCCGCCCACGATCCACACGCTGCGTCGGATCAGCCCGTCGATCACCGACAGCAGGTTCCGGGCGCGTCCGTCGCCGCCGTCCGCCAGGGGCTGCAGCACCGCGCGCGCGGCGGCCACGCGCAGCCGCTGGGCGCGGATGTCGCGCTCGACGTGCTGCGGCGAAGCAATCAGGGCATCCGCCAGCTCGTCGCCCAGCATCCCGCGGAACGCTTCGGTCAGCCGGCGCGCCATGGCGAGCTGGCCGTCGGCCGCGAGGCGCATCCCCAGCCCGAACTCGGCGTTGTCCTCGAACAACGAATTCGACCACGCCGGTCCGCGGCCTTCGGCATTCGTGGCCCACGGCGTGGTCGGCAGGTTGCCCCCGTAGATGGAGGAGCACCCCGTGGCGTTGGCCACCAACATCCGGTCGCCGAAGAGGCGGGACACGAGGCCCAGATACGGCGTCTCGCCGCACCCGGCGCAC
>JBGPIW010000313.1:0-3797 GCA_041485045.1 Gemmatimonadota bacterium
CACTGCCGAGCCCGGACGAGATCGACTGCCAGGTCACGCCGGCGTTGGTCGTCTTCCACACGCCGCCCCCCGCCGCGCCGACGTAGAACGTCTTGGGTCTGGCCTCGGGGCTCGCCGGCACGGCCAGGGCGGTGACTCGACCGGAGTAGGCCGCAGGGCCGAGCGCGCGATAGCGGAAGCGCTCGAGGAAGCGGGTCAGTGAATCGGTGGGAGTCGTCGTATCCCGGTGCGCCGTGTCCGCGGGGGTGCGCGCTTTGCGGCCCGCTGGCTGCTGCTGGGCAGCGAGCGATGGGACGAAGATGAGCAGCGTGGCGAGCGGGCGCAGGATGTTCATGGGTGAGATACTATGGCTGGACGGCGGACGCGCCACCCCTGGTCCAAAGCCGACGCGATCGACGGGACGCGGCGCAACCCGAGAGCGGCTATTCGCTCCGCAGGGCCACGATCGGATCGACCCTCATAGCGCGCCACGCGGGTGCGAGACACGCGACCACGGACACCGCCACCAGAACCAGCGAGACCGCCACCAGCACAGCGGCGTCGTGGGGCGTGAGCCCATAGAGCATGGATGCGACCACCCGGCCCAAAGCGAGGGTTGTCCCTATACCGAAAACGACGCCCATGGTGACCACTCGAACCCCCTGGCCCACGACCAGTCGCACGACTGTGGGAGACCGGGCGCCGAGTGCTGCGCGCAGACCCATCTCGTGCGTGCGCTCGCTGACCCCGTACGCCACCGAGCCGTAGATCCCCACCGCTGCCACGAGCAGGGCGCAGAGTCCGGCAGCCGAGAAGAGCGTCGCGCCAAGCCGCCAAGGTCGGAGCTCCGGGGCGAGAACGTCCGTCATCGTCTGCACGAGCCTGCCCCCGTCGCCCCCGAACGCGTCGGCGAACATCCTCCTAGCCTCAGCGGCGACCGCACTCACGCGCGTCGGTACGGCTCTGATGACCATGGCGGACCCTGGGAAGCCATGGAGAGGGAGATAGACCTGCAGGGACGGAGCTTCGATTCTCCGCCGGACGTGCGCGTCGGAGACGACCCCGATCACCGTGCTACAGGGCGCATCCCTTTCCGTCACGATGAGGCACTTCCCGATGGCGCTCTCGCCGGGCCAGGCGGTCGTCGCGATGGTCTGGCCCACGATCGTCACCTCCATGCCGTCCCTCGGTGTGAACAATCGCCCAGCGAGCGGACGGAGGCTCACTGTCGCGAAGTACTCGGGCGACACGAACGCGATGTGTGCATCCGCACCGCCGATCTCCTGCGTCGCGGCCGCCCCGGGAAGGAACAGCGGTACCAGCGGGAACCCCGTCATCATCGGATTCGCCATCCGCGCGACTTTCTCGACCCCGGGGAAGTGCCCGATGCGCTCGGCGAGGTCGGGCAGCTTCGCTCCCAGCACAGCAATCGGTTCACCCCGGTCGTAGGGTACGTGCGCGAGCACCAGCCGCTCGGCTGAGTATCCGATGTCGATCGAGCGGACGTTGTGGAGGCTCCTGACAAAGAGGCCTGCGCCCGCCAGGAGCACGACGGACAACGCGCTCTGCGACGCCACCATCACATTGCGGAGCCGGGACCGCCGTCCGTAGCCGGTGCGCGTACTGCCGTGCAGCGCGGCCGCGAGATCGGGCCCGCTGACTGCCCACGCCGGGGCGAGACCCGCGGCCACGCCGACCAGCAGCGCCGTCACCGCCGCGAAGACGGTCAGGCGGAGGCCGAACACCGGAGTGCCCCACTGGACGGTGGTGAACAGCGCGCGTCGCAGCCCCGTCGCAGCCCACGTAGCCGCAACCACCGCCGTCGCGCCGCCCATGAGCGCCAGCAGGACGTGCTCGGTGAGTAGCTGCCGCACCAGGCGCCACCGACCCGCGCCCAACGCGAGCCGAACCGCCATCTCGGGCCGACGGCGCAGCCCGCGGGCCAGGAGCAGTGTGGCCACGTTGGCGCACGCGATGAGCAGCAGGATCGCCGCGACGCCGGCCAGCCGCGTCGCGATCGACACGACGCTCCTGCCGGCATCCTGACGAAACCCCTCGGCCCTCGATATCAGGGAGGCCTGGGAGGTGGTATCGCCCGGATCCGCGGCGCGCAGGACCGCCGTGACGCGCGCCGCCAGGTCGTGGGCCATCCCCTCGGGACCGGTTCGCAGCACGATCTGCAGGTAGACGCCGCCCGAAGCATACCAGTTGGGGGGCCGGCCACTCCCCGGCATGGCTCCCGGCGGGTTGAAGGTGGCGTTCATGATGAGGGCGCCGAGTGGGAGCCATAGGTCGACCGGTGCGAGGTCGATGCCGTGGAAGCGATCTCCCGCGACGCCGACGATCGTGTACGGGTGCGAGTCGATGTGGATCGTCCGTCCCAGAACGTGCGGGTCGTCTCCAAACCGCGTCGTCCACAGATGATGGCTGATCACGGCCACGGCCGCGACGGTCTCCACCCGGGTCTCCTCGGCCGTGAACAACCGTCCCAGCTCGGCGTGAACGCCTAGCAGTCCGAAATAGTCGTCGCTGACGTAGGTCGGGTCGACGGCGGGCAGGTCGTTCGGGGCCAGGGTCGTGGGCCACGGGCGCGTGTAACCCGCGGCAGCGGCGGGCAGCGCCGCTCTGACGGCGCGCAGGTCGCCGTAGTTGAACACCGAGCGGCTCGGGACCGAGAGGATCCGCTGGTCGACGTGGCTCTGGAACAACTTGCGCACCTGGCCCGGCTGCGCGACTCCCGGCGGTGCCTGGATGAACAGCCGGTCCAGGATCGAGAACATGGCGACGTTGGCCCCTATCCCAAGGACCAGGGTGCACACGACCGTCACCGTGAAGGTTGGATGGCGCGCGAGCGATCGGACCGCGTAGCCGAGGTCTTGACCGAGGTCGTCCAGCCACCGCGCCCCCCACACATCCCGGCTCGTTTCCTGCATGGCTCCCGGGTTCCCGAACTCCCGACGGGCAGCTGCCGCCGCGTCGGCCGAGGTGGTCCCCGACTCTTGGTGGGCCTCCGCTCGGAGCGCCTGATGCAGTCGCATCTCCTCTTCCAAGTCCTCGCGGAACCGCTCGCGGTGCAGGAGGAAGGTGAGACGGCGCCACAGCTCGCCAATGGTCATGTCAGGCGGGGCTGAGGATCAGGGCGATGGCACGGGCCACCCGGCGGTAGCTCGTGATTTCCCGCTCGAGCTGCTTGCGGCCGGTTGGAGTGAGGTGATAGTAGCGCGCCCGCCGGTTCTCCTCGGTCCTGCTCCACTCGCCCTCGATCCAGCCCTTGATCAACATCCGTTGGAGGGCAGGGTAGAGGGAGCCTTCTTCGACGTGGAGCACGTCGTCCGAGGTGCGCCGGATGGCTTCGGCGATGGCGAACCCGTGCAGGTCACCGTCGAGGGCGAGAGTCTTCAGGATCAGCATGTCGAGCGTGCCGGGTGGAATCTCATCGCGCGGGAGGGTTGGGGTCATGACATAGACAGTCTATGTTACCAAGAGGCGACCGGTCAAGCCGCAGCGCGAGAGGCAACCGTAACCGCTCCGAGCGTCAGTTGTCCGACCGGAGGGCCCGCACCGGATCGGTCGCGGCCGCCCGGCGGGCTGGGAGCCAGCAGGCGATCAGCGCCACGCCGAGCATCGCGAGCGTGACGGCGACGAAAGTCGCGGGATCGGTCGGGCTCACGCCGAACAGCGTCTCGGCCAGCAACCGCGTCCCGACGAGGGCAATGATCAACCCGACCGCCGCGCCGATCCCCGCGTACCACAGCCCGCCCCCCACGATCATGCGGACCACGGCGCGCTGATCGGCGCCGAGCGCCATGCGGACGCCG
>JBGPIW010000314.1:0-3788 GCA_041485045.1 Gemmatimonadota bacterium
CGGCAGCGGCCGGGACGCCAGCTGATCCACACTCCTGAGGTACAGCATCCAGGTGCCGCTGGACGGGCCCGCGACGAACACCGCCCGGCGCCCGTCAGGGGATAGGGCGACTTGCGTCGCGACGCCGGCGACGGGAAAGGCGACCTTGGTGCCGGGCGCGGGTTGCAGCTCGAAGCGGACGACCGCCGAAGTGTCGTGTGGCCGAGCGCGCAGCCAGCCCCAGACGGCGAGGACGGCTGTGCCGGCGAGCGCGACGATGAGGGCGGTCGGACGGAGTGGCGGACGGGTAGATGGCGCTTTGCCGCGACTCCGACCGCCCGACCGTCCGACCGCCTGACCGCCCCCCTCTCCCTGCAAGGCTTCCGCGAACGCCGCCGCGGTCGCCCACCGGTCCGCCGGCAGCTTGGCCAGGGCGGTGAGCACCGCATCTTCGATCGATTCCGGCACCGTTTCGCGGAACTGCGACGGCGGCGCCGGCTTCTCGGTCAGCACCTTCGCGACGACGGCCTGCGCGGTGGGTCCTGTGAACGGGGGATTCCCCACCAGCATCTCATAGATCACGCAGCCGAGGGCGTACACATCGCTGCGCGCCGTAATGTCCCGCTCTCCCATCGCCTGCTCGGGACTCATGTAATGCGGTGTGCCGAGCGACATCCCGGTCTCGGTCATCCGGGTGCCGCCGGCCTTGCTCGCGGCCAGCGCGATGCCGAAGTCGGCCACCAGGGCTCGGCCGTCGTGCAGCAGGATGTTCTCCGGCTTGATGTCGCGGTGGATCACGCCATGGCGATGCGCGTAGTCGAGCGCGCCCGCGACCTCCGTGGCGATCCTGAGCGTGTCAGGGATGGGGAGCTGCTTCTCGCGATTGAGCCGGTCGCGGAGGGACTCGCCCTCGATGAAGGGCATGACATAGAAGAGGAATGAATCCGCCGCACCGGAATCGAACAGCGGAAGGATGTGCGGGTGCTGGAGATTCGCCGTGGTCTTGATCTCGGCGAGAAACCGCTCGGCCCCGATGACGGCGGCCAGCTCGGGACGCAACACCTTCACCGCAACCTTGCGGTCGTGGCGGAGATCCTGGGCGAGGTAAACAGTGGCCATACCGCCCTGCCCCAGCTCGCGCTCGATGCGGTAGCGGTCGGCGAGGGCGGCGGTGAGGCGGTCGGGAGTGAGGGTCATCGGTTCGCCTCGTCCGCGGCGCGCTCCATTCGCGCCACCCAGTGAGGAATCACCCGGAGATACGTCGCGCGGATGTCCTCGGGACCCTGGAGATAGATGATCCCGCCGTGCCAGTCCGGCCGGTTGGACCACCCGAAAGTGTCGGAGAACCGGGGGTCGGTGCCCCATACGGACGCCGTTCCGGCCGGCTCCCCGGTGGCCGGAGCGATGTGCACCGTGTGCCACGTGAACCCGGACCGGTAGAGGATCTCCGAGTTGGATAGCCAGACGGGCTCCACCGCGCTGGCGGCGACCTGGCGCTCCCAGGAGCCGGGGGGGTTGGCCGTCACTACGACCCGGCTCCCCGCCGCCGCGCTGAACACGTTGTGACGTCCGTCCGGGGAGGTCATGGCGTAGGTCCTGGCGCTGGCGATCGTGTCGAACCGCGCGGGCTGGGCGAACGGATCGAAGCGGACGATGCGGTAGGGGATGCCGATCCGCCCGAGCGCCTTATGCGCGCTGGACCAGTCGAGCAACACCGGAACCGCGGCGGGGTCGTGCGACGCCAAGACGGTGTCCGGCGCCGCGGGCGACGAGGGGGACCCGCGCAGGATGACGGCGCCCGCGGAGTCCTGCACCTGCACGAGCAGCGTCGAGTCGTCCGAGCCCCACAACGGCTGATCCACCATCGACCCACGCAGCCACGTGAACGACTGGCCGCCGCGCAGGTTGAAGATCCGCAGCTCGGAGTGGCCCGGTTCCGCGATCGTCGCGGCGAGCCAGCGTCCATCGCGGCTCATGTCCCAGCGCTGGTATGCATCAGGCGGGATCGGCAGCGGCTTCAGGGTCCCGCCGGGCGAAAGCCCCACGAGGTGACCGATGTGCGCGTTACCACCGGGGGCGAATACCAGCTCGCCCGTCGGGGAAAGGTCGAAGTACGACGAGCCGACTCCCGACGTCCGGACCCCGGCGAGCAGTGAGGCCGATCGCCCCACGGTATGGGTGGAGCGGTCGTACGGTGCGGCGCGCAGCTCGCCTTGCGGAGACTGATAGACGAGATAGCGGTCGCCGACGAGACGCAGCGCCCACCCCGCCAGCGGGCTCGAGGGGCGCCCGTCGTCGGTCCGCGTCTTCAGCGGCCAGACCTCGCCGGTAGCCGGATCGACGACCATTCCCACGCCGCGGAAGTTGCAGAGCACCTGTCGCTCCTCGGGCAGCCAGCGGCCGTCAAAGCACAGGGGTACGGACCGGGTGTCGATCGTACCCGCGTCTGGATCGATCTGCCGGAACCGGAGGCCGGCCTGGTCAGCCACGATCAGCGTCGTGGGCGAGCTCCAATCGAGCGTGAAGGGGTCGCCGTCAAGATCGGCGATGGCGCGCGGCTGCCCGCCCGCCAGGGAGACGGTCATCAGGCCGGACCCGGCGATGAACGCCAGGCGGGATCCGTCGGGGGAGATGCGCGGGGCACTAGCGCCCTCGGTGCCCGGGATGGGCGACGCGGTCGCGTCACGGAGACTGCGACGCCACAGGATCGTAGCGGTCCCCTGCTTGACGACGTATACGACGAAGCTCCCGTTCGGCGCGACCGACAAGCCCCGGAGGTTGGAACCGTACGGCGTGCTCGGCGTGAAGCCGGCGAAGTCCATGGCGGCGCTGTCGGGCAGGGCGACGTCGTAGACCTCCGGCACAACGGCTGCCGCGACGCGTGCGCGCTGCCAGCTCCAGAGCGCCGTGGCGACGCCGATCAACGCGATGGCGGCCAGGCCGAGGAGAATTGGGTCGCGGCTCCGAGGGCGACGGGGCGCGATCGGCGCGCCCTCCTCCGATGCCTCGCCGTGGCGGTACGCCCGATCGTGCAACGCCGCGGCGAACGCCTTGGCGCTCTCGAACCGGTCGGCCGGCAGCTTTTCCAGCGCCTTCGCGAGCGCGGCGGTCACGTTCGGCGGCACGGCCTTCCTGATCTGCGAGACCGGTATGGCCTGCTCCGTCACGATCTTCGCGATGATCTGTTGGGCCGAGCTCCCGACGTGCGGCGGGTTCCCGGCGAGCATCTCATACAGCACGCTCGCCAGGGAGTACACGTCGCTCCGGCCGGTGATCTCCTTCTCGGCCGTCGCCTGTTCGGGGCTCATGTAGTGCGGCGTGCCGAGCGAGAGTCCCGTCTCCGTCATCCGCCCGCCCGCCGCCGCACTCACCGCCAGGGCGATTCCGAAGTCCGCGACCATCGGCCGGCCGTCGTGCAGCAGGATGTTCTCGGGCTTGATGTCGCGGTGGATCACCCCATGGCGGTGCGCATAGTCCAGCGCGTCTGCGACCTCGGTCGTGATCTTCACCGCCTCATCGACGCCGAGCTGACGCTCGCGGTCCAGCCTGCTGCGCAGCGTCTCGCCCTCGATGTACGGCATCACGTAATAGAGGAAACCGTCGGCCTGGCCGGAGTCGAACAGAGGGAGAATGTGGGGATGCTGGAGTGCGGCGGTGGTCTTGATCTCCTGGACGAAGCGGTCGGCACCGATCACGGCGGCCAGCTCGGGACGCAGCACTTTCACCGCCACCTGGCGGTCGTGCTTCAGGTCGTGGGCGAGATACACCGTGGCCATGCCGCCTGCACCCAGCTCGCGCTCGATGCGGTA
>JBGPIW010000315.1:0-3773 GCA_041485045.1 Gemmatimonadota bacterium
GCCGACGGCAGGCTGTTCAGTCCGGAGGAGATCGCCACGGCAGTGCGGGCCGGAGCCCACGAGGTGTCCCGTGCCTAGAGTCGGCCAGGATCTGCGGCAGTATCTCCAGCTCGATTCGATGCCGCACGTCTGGTGCCCCGGCTGCGGGCACGGGCAAGTCGCGCGCGGCCTCGCGACCGCGCTCGACCGCCTGTCGCTGCCGCTCGACCAGTTGGTGCTCGTCGGCGGCATCGGCTGCTCGGGACGCACGCCGTTCTACTTCAACGCCAACGCCATGCACACGACTCACGGCCGCGCCCTGGCGTTCGCCACGGGGTTGAAGCTCACGCGCCCCGAGTTGACCGTGATCACTACCATGGGAGACGGCGACACCGCGGCGATCGGCGGCAACCATTTCATTCATGCGTGCCGGCGCAACATCGACATGACGGCGATCGTGTACAACAACGGCATCTACGGCATGACCGGCGGCCAGCAGGCGCCGACCACGCCACGGGGCGCGCGCTCGGTGACGACGCCGCTGGGCAGCCTCGAGCCCCCGTTCGACATCGTCCAGCTGGCGCTCGCCGCCGGCGCGACGTACGTGGCGCGCAGCACGACGTTCGATTTCGACGAGCTGCCGACACTGATCGTCGACGCAGTGCGCCATCCCGGCTTCGCCGTGGTCGAGGTGCTCACGCAGTGCCCGACCTATTACGGGCGCATGAACGAGCTGGGGGACGCGGTCGCGATGCTCGACTACGAGCGCGACCTCACGCTGCCGCAGGAGGCGATCACCAAGGAAGGGCTCGCCGGCCGGCGCCCACTGGGCGTGTTCCGGCGCGAGATCGCCCCCGAGTACACCGCGCAGTACGCCGAGCTGTGCGCGCGCCAGGCGGCTCGCTCGTGAAGCTCGGCGACCCGGTCCAGGTGCGCTTCGCCGGTTCGGGCGGCCAGGGGGTCATGCTGGCCGGCGTACTCGTGGCCGAAGCGGGGATGTATGACGGCCTGCACGTCGTGTCGACCCAGAGTTACGGCCCCGAAGCGCGGCTGGGCGCGGCGAAGTCCGAGGTCATCCTGTCACGCCACGAGATCGTGCTCCCCGAGGTCCGCGTGCCGGACATCACGGTGTGTCTCTCGCCCGACGCCTACCGCAAGCACGGCCGACCGCTCGCGGCCGGCGGCGTGCGGATCGTGGATGAGCGGGCGGTCCCGGAGGGAGAGGAGAGCGCTGCGGACACGGTCGTGCTCCCGATCCTCGCCACCGCTCGCGAGCTCGGGCCGGGCGGCGAGCTGAGCGCCAATGTCCTGGCCCTCGGAGCGTTCGTCGCCCTGACCGGCGCCGTGACTGAGGCCAGCTTGCGACGCGCGCTGCGCAGCCGCGTCAAACCGGCGTTGCTGGAGCAGAACGAGCGGGCGCTGGCGGCGGGACTGGCGCTGGCCGCCGGGATGAGCGTTCTCGCATCACCGCCGTAGCCCCAAGACCGGAAAGGGACTGCATGCCCATGCCATTTGACATGCGCCTAGTCCAGCGGGGTGCGCGCTTGCGGCGCAGCCCGTTCTTCGACGCCACCCAGCGGCACGGCGCCAAAGCCTACACCGTCTACAATCACATGCTCTTCCCCATCTGTTTCGCGGACCTGGAGGAGGAGTACTGGCACCTGGTCAACGCCGTGACGCTGTGGGACGTCTCGGTGGAGCGGCAGGTGGAGATCACGGGGCCCGACGCGTTCCGGTTCACCAATCTGCTGACCCCGCGCGATCTCGCGCATTGCGCGGTCGGTCAGGGGAAATACGTCGTCATCACGGCAGCGGACGGGGGCATCATCAACGACCCCGTGCTGCTGCGACTGGGCGAAAACCACTTCTGGCTCGCCCTGGCCGACAGCGACGTCCGGTTGTGGGCCGAGGGGGTGGCGCGCCACGCTGGCCTGCGGGTCGAGATCACGGAGCCCGACGTCTCGCCGCTCCAGATCCAGGGCCCCAAGGCCAAGCCGGTGGTCCAAGCCCTGTTCGGCGACCGCGTGACCGAGCTGCCGTACTATCACTTTCTGGAAACCAAGCTGGACGGCATCCCCGTCGTCGTCACCCGCACGGGCTGGAGCGCCGAAGTCGGGTATGAGGTGTACCTGCGCGACGGCAGCCGGGGCGACGAACTGTGGGAACGCATCATGGCGGCAGGCAAGCCGTACGACATCCGGCCAACCGGTCCCTCCGACGTCCGGCGCATCGAGGCGGGGATTCTCAACTGGGGCGCCGACATCACCCTGGACACGAACGTGTACGAAGTGGGACTCGAGCGGCTGGTGGACGAGGGCAAGCCGGATGACTACATCGGCCGGGAGGCGCTGCGGCGGATCAAGGCGGCAGGGGTGAGCCGCAAGCTCGCCGGGGTGGAGATCGCGGGAGATCCGATCGAGTTCAACGCGACCAAGTGGCCGGTGGCCGTCGGGGGCCGCACCGTGGGGCACGTCACTTCGGCGATCCATTCGCCCCGCCTCAAGAAGAACATCGGCTATGTCATGGTGCCGCTCGCCCAGGCGACGCCGGGCACGCACTTCCAGGTGGCGATCCCCGGCGTGGGCGAGCGCGCCGCGACCGTCGTGCCGATGCCGTTCATCGATCCGAAAAAGGAAATCCCCAAGGGCTGACCGGTGACGAGTGACGTCCACGTCTTTCTGGGAAAAGGCGGCGTCGGCAAGACTACCTGCGCCGCGGCCACGGCACTGCACTATGCGGACGCCGGCGAGCGCAGCCTCGCGATCTCGACCGATCCCACCCCGTCGCTCTCGCACATCTTCGAGCTTGCGGGGCGGCAGCGCGAGCGCGAGGTGCTCGCGCATCTGTTCATCACGGAGCTCGGGCTCGAGGAAGTGCGCGCGATGTGGAACGAGCGGTTCGGGCGGGAGGTGTACGCCGTCTTTTCCGCGTTCGTAGACATCCCCTACGAGCGCTTCGTCGAGTTCGTGACCTCCGTGCTCCCCGGGCTCAACGAGGAATTCATGGTGGACCAGATCCGGGGCCTCTCGCGGCAGGGCGGCTACCGGCACATCGTCTGGGACACGGCACCCCTCGGACAAACCCTAGCCCTGCTCGGGACGCCGGCGCTCCTGGCTGAGCACCTGCGCATGGCGCCGCGCGTCTATTCGCACCTGCGGACATCGGGGGAGCGCCGCGAGTCGGTGATGGCCGCGCTGCGGCGGTGGGACCAGCTCGCCACGGAGTGCATGGCGTTCTTGCGCGACGACGTCAGCTTCTCGATGGTCACGATCCCCGAAGCGCTGGCGGTCCGTCAGCTCGATGGTGTCTTCGCCGAGCTCGAGCGGCACGGGCTCGTGGTGGACCGCCTGATCGTGAACAACGTGGTCAAGGACCGCGACTCCGCGTTTCTGCGAGAGAAGGGCGAGCATCAGGAGCCGCAGCTGCGACTGCTGCGGGAGCGCTACGGCCACCTGCCGATCGTGGAGGTCCCCTTGTTCTCTCACGAGGTGCGGGGCACGGAGGCGCTGCGGGAGGTCGCGCGAGTGCTGCGGCCAAAGATGGAGGGTGTGGTTCCGGTCTGAGAGCCTCCACCCCCTTACCGTCCTCGTAGACCTCATTCGTAGACCTCACCGTAGACCTCATTCGTAGACCTCACCACCGGACCCCTCCTGGGCCTCACCCCCTGACCCCCTCTCCGCAATGCGGAGAGGGGGAACTACGGGGGAGGGTCGAGCAGGAAACAACGTGAGACCCCCACGGCGCGTTCCCCCTCTCCCGACCAGGCATCCGATCCGGGTCTTGGCTGCGTATCA
>JBGPIW010000316.1:0-3772 GCA_041485045.1 Gemmatimonadota bacterium
CACCGTTCGACGTCACCGCCGGAGCGAAACGGGCGCTGCGCGCCACCACGTTCGCCAGCGAGGTCACACTCGACGGAAGGCTGGACGAGCCGTATTGGGCCACCGCCGACTCGATCGTGAACCTCACCACCATCGAGCCCGAAGAAGGCGGCGTCCCGGCCGGGCAGACCACGGTGAAGATCCTGGTCAATCCAAACGAAATCGTGTTCGGCGTGATGTGCCGCGACAGCAATCCCGCGGGGATCGTCGCGTTCGCCAAGACGCGGGATTTCGATCTCGAGCTCGAGGACTACGTGCTGATCGTGCTCGATCCGTTCCAGGACGGGCGCTCGGGCTACGTGTTCGCGGTCAACCCGAACGGGGCCCGGTTCGATGGCCTGGTCGCCGAGCGGGGGGAAGAGGTCAACACCGATTGGGATGCCATCTGGGAGGCGACCACGTCGCGTGATGCGGCCGGATGGAGCGCTGAGATCCGGATCCCGATCAAGAGTCTGAGCTTCAAGCCGGGCCTCAATGCCTGGGGATTCAACGTGCAGCGCGGCGTGCAACGTCTGCTGGAGACCAGTCGCTGGGCGGGGGCCAACCGCGACTACGAGATCTATCAGACCAGCCACGCCGGCCTGCTCACCGACCTGCCGCCGTTCGATCTCGGTCTGGGATTGAGCATTCGCCCCAGCCTGGTGGCCAATGCCAACAGGCCAGGCCCCAACGAGGAACGCGAGTACAAGGCCGAAGGCAGTCTCGACGCGACCAAGAAGCTGGGCTCCAATCTGGTGGGCTCCCTCACCATCAACACGGATTTCGCCGAAACGGAGGTCGATGCCCGACAGACCAATCTGACGCGTTTCGATCTGCTGTTTCCGGAAAAGCGGACCTTCTTCCTCGAGGGGGCCGACATCTTCGACTTCGGCCTCGGCACTGGGGACGACATGATCGCGTTCCAGACCCGCCGCATCGGCCTGCAGGGAGAAGAAGAGGACCTGCTGGAGATCCCGATCTCGGTCGGGGCGAAGGTGAACGGCCGGGTCGGCAACACCAACGTCGGTGCGCTGGCCGTGCACACCCGCCGGGCGGACACGCTGAGCACCGACGCGACGATGGGCGTGGTGCGGATCAAGCAAAACGTGCTGTCCGAGTCTTCGGTCGGCATGATCGCCACGGTCGGCGACCCGCTGCGTCTCCCCGGGACCTGGATGGGCGGCGTGGACTTCACGTTCCAAACGTCCGAATTCCGCGGTGACAAGAATCTCCTCCTCGGGGCCTGGGGACTGCAGGCCCATTCCGAGGACGGCTCGGACGAGGCGTTCGGCGGGATGTTCGACTACCCCAACGACCTGTGGGACGTCGCGGTGGCGTACAAGTACATCGGTGAGGACTTCAGCCCTTCGCTGTCGTTCGTGCCGCGCACCGGCGTGCAGATCTTCCAAATGGAATCCGCTTTCATGCCGCGGCCAGGGTGGCCGCTGGTGCGCCAGATGTTCTTCGAGTTCAATCCGTCGATCGTGAGTGACCTGGCAGGCCACTGGGAGAGCTATCTGGTGGAGATGAAGCCGCTGGACTGGCAGCTGGAGAGCGGCGATCGGTTCGAGTTCAGCATCGAACCGGAAGGTGACCGGCCCACGGAGGACTTCGAGGTGTTCAGCTCCGACACCAAGACGGTGGTAGTGCCCGCGGACATCTACCGGTGGACCAGCTACAACATGCAGCTCGCCCTGGCGTCCAAGCGCCGCTTCAACGGCGAGGCCACGTTTTCCACGGGAGGCTTCTACGGCGGCACGCTGAACAGCCTCGAGCTGACGCTGCGCATGAAGCCGTCGGCGTTCCTGACGGCGGAGCTCGGCATGGAGCGCCACAGCGCCCAGCTGCCCGGAGGAGAGTTCATTCAGCGGCTCTACAGCGGCCGGGTGCAGGTGAACGTGTCAGCCGACCTGCAGGTCGCCAGCCTCGTCCAGTACGACAATGAAAGCCGCAGTCTCGGCACCAACACGCGGATGCGCTGGACCTTCAACCCACTCGGCGAGCTGTTCGTCGTGTTCAATCACAACATGCTGCGCAATCTCAACGATCGCTTCGCGTTCGATTCCAACCAGCTGCTGGTCAAGATGCAATATGCCTACCGATTCTAGGGGCCGAGGGAGGACGGGAGCTATGAGAGGTCCGACCGAATGGCGGGCCGCGGTGTTGTTGGCGTCACTGTCGTGGGCTGGGCCGGGCATCGCCTGCGGGTGGTCGCAGGAGGGCCGGGCTGCCGCCGTGTCGCAGGCCCAGCAGGTGGAGGCGCTGGATAGCGGCCGGTTCACCCGTTCGACTCGGATCGACAACGTCTGGCTGACCCTGACGCCGGGGACGCGCCTGGTCTACGAGGGGACGAGTGTCGAGGACGACGGCAAGACGGTGCCGCATCGGATCATCGTCAACGTCACCGATTTGACGAAGCTGATCGGCGGGGTCCGGGCGGTCGTCACCTGGGACCTGGACTACAACGACGGCGAGCTGGTAGAGGCGGAGCTCGCGCTGTACGCGCAGGACAGTGCCGGCACGGTCTGGTACCTGGGCGAGTACCCTGAGGAATACGAGGACGGGAAGTTCGTCGCGGCGCGGCCGTGGATTCACGGGTTCGAGGGTGCCCGGGCGGGGATCATGATGCCGGCCGACCCCCGGACCGGCACCCCGAGCTACGCGGAAGGGTGGGGGCCGGCCGTCGACTGGACGGATCGGGGGCAGGTCGACCAGGTGGGGCAGCGGACCTGCGTTCCCGCCGGCTGCTACGACAGCCTGCTGGTGATCGCCGAGACCAGCGCGGGCGAGCCGGACGCCACTCAGCTCAAGTACTACGCGCGCGGCGTCGGCAACGTGCGGGTCGGCTGGAGAGGTGCGGGGGAGAAGACGCAGGAGATCCTGGAGTTGACGAAGGTCGAGCTGCTTGACGCAGCGGCAATGGCCGAGGTGCGCGCGGGGGCGATGAAGCTGGAGCGCAGCGGCTATCAGCACAGCAGCACCGTGTACGCTCACACGCCACCGGCGGAGCAGACGCCCCGGGGAGGTCACCAACCATGATGCGTTCGATTGTTTCGTCGAGCCTGAAGTACCGACTCCTCGTGGTGGCGATCGCCGCGGTGACGATGGTGTTCGGTGTCAGGCAATTGCGGGACGCGCCGGTGGAGGTCCTGCCGGAGTTCACGCCCCCGTCGGTCGAAATCCAGACGGAAGCCCTCGGACTCTCGGCCGACGAAGTCGAGCAGCTGATCACGCTGGGTTTGGAGCAGGACCTGCTCAACGGTGTGCCGTGGCTCGAATCCATTCGCTCCGAGTCGGTGACCGGGCTGTCCTCGATCGTCCTCACCTTCCAGCCGGGGACCGAACTCATGCGGGCCCGGCAGATGGTGTCCGAGCGCCTCACCCAGGCGTTCGCGCTGCCGCACGTCTCCCGCCCACCCACCATGCTGCAGCCGATGGCGTCCACGAGCCGGGTCATGATGATCGGGCTTTCCTCGAAGTCGTTGTCGCTGATCCAGTCGTCGGTGCTCGCCCGCTGGACCATCGCGCCGCGCCTGTTGAGTGTTCCCGGCGTCGCCAACGTGGCGATTTGGGGACTGCGGGACCGGCAGCTGCAGGTCCTGGTGGATCCCAATCGGCTGCGCGATCGCCACGTGTCCCTGCTCCAGGTCCTCGAGACCACGGGAAACGCGCTGTGGGTGTCGTCGCTGAGTTTCGTCGAAGCCTCCACGCCCGGCACCGGTGGGTTCATCGACAACGCCAATCAGCGGCTCGG
>JBGPIW010000317.1:0-3758 GCA_041485045.1 Gemmatimonadota bacterium
AATAGTTGCCCGGCGTCAGGGTCCTGCTGATGGACGAACAGAAGTTGCGCCCGGCTGGGTTCACGTCATCGCTCTGCCCCACGAACACGCCGGTCGAATCCGCCAGCGCCAGACTCGTATTGACGTTCAGCGCGAATCGGCAGAACGCCCCCTGCCATCCCGAGGTCGCGAAGGTGTATTCTCCGGTGACGGGGATCCTGACCCGATACATATCGGTCACATCCGTCCCCTGGGCCAGCGTGGCATGCTCGTAGCCTCCCACCACCAAACGATTCGCCAAACCCGTCGAGTTGTTCGACTCGATCTCCGTGGGGAGCCCGATCGAGAAGAACGCGACACCGCCGGCGCTCGCTGAGACGGTCACCGGGGTCGGCGTCGCGGTGCCGCCAAGTGCACCCCAGCGCCGTCCCGGCACGCCGACCAACCCGTCGCTGTTTTCGTCTTCCCCGGCGAAGACGAAATAAGAGCCGCTCGCCAAGCCGTTGAACGTGAACGCCCCACCGCCGCCGGTGAGCTGGGTAGCGGCGAGGCCACCGGTCGACGCATCGTACACTCGGGCATAGAGCTGCGCTGGCGGAACGAGAGTTTGGGTGAGGCTGTTGCGCGCGTTCACGATGCCCGCGCCATACTGCGCATCCGGGCCCGTCGATCCCACATCGAGCGCATAGTCGGTGAGTCGCGCCCGCAGCTGCGCGCTCGTGAGAGCAGGATTGGCCGCCAGGAGCAGGGCCGCCACGCCGCTCACATGCGGCGTGGCCTGCGACGTGCCACCGTAGTAGGCGTAATTGGGCGAGCACGGATTGACCCTGAAGTCGCAGGTCGCCGACAACACGAGGAAACTGGCGTCGCTGCCCAGGTCTCCACCCGGGGCCGCGATCCCGGCCGACCCAGCGTAGTTGGAATACGAGGCCAGCAAACCGTCGGCGCTCACGGCCGACACCGCCAGCGCCTCGGGATATGCGGCGGGACAGAACGGCTCCGTCGCACTGTTGTTCCCGGCTGCTGCGATCACCAGGGCGTTCGCGTTCGTCGCGGCAATCACCGCATCATGGAGGACGTCCTGCTGACCGGGCGACGGACAGCCCCCGCCCAGGCTGACGTTGATGACGCGCGCGGCGCTGGGTGCCTGAACGAACCCGCCGACACCGTTCGAGGCGGGAAAACCGGCCGCATACAGGATGCCCTGCGCCACGTCGAACGTGGTACCGCCCAGGAGACCGAGCACCCGTACCGGACGGATGCTCACGGTCCAGTTCACTCCGGTCACGGTCAGGCCGTCATTGCCGACGGCCCCGATCGTCCCGGCCACGTGCAACCCGTGGCCACCGATGGAGAAGTGTCCCATGAGGCAGGTGTTCGCCTGATTCGGGATGAAATCATCCGGAATCGTCGGATCCGGATCGTAGCCATTCCCATCGTCCGCGTTGTCGATCGTTCCCCCGGCGCAGAGACTGTCGGGATCCATCGAGACGAAGTCGTATCCATCATTCGTCAGATTCGCAGCGACCGCCGGATGGTTGAAGCGGATGCCGTTGTCGACCACCGCCACCAGCACGCTGGCGCTCCCAGTCGTGATGCTCCACGCCCGGGGCAGGTCGATCATCGTGTAATTCCACGATTGGTCCGGATAGCCCAGATCGTTCGGAATCGTGTCGCCGCCTGTCGGCGTGCGGTCTGCCGCGTAGACGCGGCGATCGCGCTGGACGGCGGCGACCCCCGGATCGGCCCACAGCAGGCTCGCGATCGAATCGAGCTGCTCCGGCCGCGCGACACGCACGCGCGCGGCGAGAATCGCGGGCGAGACGTCACTCACCCGCAGCCGTCCGGCCGCCTCGTGGGTCGTGAGACGCGAGCGGATGGCCGCCACGACCGCCTGGGCGGTCGCCGGGGAGGCCATGGCGGCCGCGCCGGCGGGCGGAGCGCCGAGCGGCGCGGGACGAAACGTCACGATCAGGTCGCGCGCCGTGAACCTCGGTTGCGCGCTCATGCCGGCACCTGGCGCCACGACGGTGTTCGCGAACGCGACACCCCCGCCGCTGGTTCGTGCGGGTGGCGTCAGAAATCCCTTCGTCACCGTCACCGCACCAGTGATGCTGCCCGCCGCGGTGACGACGGACGTCGCGGTGAACGCGAGGGCCGGCGGGGTCAATCCGGTGACCGACGCCTGCGCGGATTGGGACCCCGCTCCACTCCCCAGCGTCCAACTGATCGACGCCAACCCTTGCGCCGCCGTCACCGACGACTGCGCCGACACGGTGCCGCCGCCGCCCGTGACCTGCCAGTCGACGCTCACCCCGCCGACCGGGTGGTTGCCCGTCGCCTGCACCGAAGCCACCAGCGGCTGCGGCAAGGCGGCGCTCGCCCCTCCGGTTTGCTGGTCGCCGGAGGACACCGTGAGCTGGCCGCTAGTGAGCGCCCCGGTGGCCGAGAAATCGGCCGCCGGCCCGGGCACGCCGAAGATCGTCGCTCGGAGCGACTGTGCGCCCGCACCGACGGTGTAGCCGAGCGTCCAGGTAATGCGCGCATGGCCCAGGGCGTCGGCGGGCGAGGTGCCCGCCGAGAGCGTGCCCGCACCGCCCGTCACCCTCCAGACGACGGACTGCCCTGCCGCTGGATTCCCCAACGCGTCGGTCACAACGACGACCATCTGCTGGCCCAGCGCCTGCCCAACTTCGGCTTGCTGGCCGCTGCCGGAATCGGCGGAGATCTGCGCCGCAGTTCCTGCCAGTGCGATGGCTGCAAACGTCACCGGAGAGCCGGCCAGACCAGTGACCGACGCGGTCGCTGTGTCGCGGTCGACGCCGGCCGCTGGTCCCAGCGTCCAGATGACGGAGGCAAGCCCCTGGGCGTCGGTGAGCACCGAGGTGGCCGCGAGGTGGCCGCCGCCCGCCTTGACGGCGAACGCGACAGCGACTCCGGCCACCGGATTGCCGCCGGCGTCGGTTGTCTTGACGGTGATTGGTTGCGGCAGCACCTGCGCCACCACCCCGCTCTGGTGGATGCCGGAGAACGCGGCGATAGCGGTGGCCTTGGCAGGGCCCGTGTTGTCCTTGCATCCGCCCCCAATGGACAGGGCGGCGATCGCGATTGCGAGCACACGGCGATTCATGGGCTCTTCTCCTCTGGATTACTCCGCGAACGACCGAGCCGGAACTCCATGGGAAAAGTCCCGTGGAGCTCCGGTTAGACTCAACCCCACTCAGAACCCCGCCGTTATCCTCGCTATGACACTGCGTCCCATGCCGGGGTTAGGGGCAAGAGTCTTGAGGTGACTCAGATAGTCCACCCAGTCCTGGTTGAGAGCGTTCCGCAACTGGAAATCGAATTCGACTGCCCGCCCGCCGCTGGTCGGCAAGGAGAACCCCGTGGCCAGGTTGACCAGAGTGTACGCGGTGGAGTGATAGCCCAACCCCCCGAACGCGTCGGCGTAGAATACCGCCTCCGCCGGATCCATCCGGGTCTGCCGCCCATTGGTCTCCCCACCTATCGAGAAGTACGGGCTGAAGAGCCGACCCCAGGACCTGCCTTCGAGCCGGGCGGTGTACGTCGCCCGGAAGGGAGGCATGGATGGTAGCGCGACGGCGGTCGACGTGTTCTGGCCGTAGACGTAGTCGGCAGAGCCCTGGAGGTGAAGGTAGGTGGTGGGGTGGTATTCGAACTGCGCCTCGAATCCGCGCAGGACGGCGTCGCCTTGCGTGACATCGTAGATCTGGAGCCCGGAAGCCGTATCGATCTGATTCGCCGGCACCGTATAGATG
>JBGPIW010000318.1:0-3756 GCA_041485045.1 Gemmatimonadota bacterium
CCGACGATGCCGATCACCAGATCCCCGATCAGCCCGTAGCCCTTGCCCCGCATCATCTTGCTGGCGAGAAAGCCGGCGGCGAGGCCGA
The DNA here is from genome assembly GCA_041485045.1 of Gemmatimonadota bacterium. GTDB lineage: Bacteria > Gemmatimonadota > Gemmatimonadetes > Gemmatimonadales > GWC2-71-9 > DASTHG01. The sequence goes on from JBGPIW010000318.1 coordinate 89, forward strand.
TCAGCAGGAACCAAATCAGATTCGTGCCCGACATGGTACCTCCTCGAAGGTTTTCGGTCCTACGCGACTTTCGTCGGTCAAACGTACCGTGCGAGCCATTCGGGCGCGAGCGCGATATGTTGCGCCCCATGCGCGCTCTTCCCGCCGTGTGGTGCTGGGTGGTCGTCTCACTGCCAAGGGTCGTCGCCGGTCAGGGGGGTGCGCGCCCTCCCTACCGTGACCCCGCGCGCCCGCCGGCGGTGCGCGCCGAGGATCTGCTGCGGCGCATGACGCCGGAGGAGAAGTTCTGGCAGCTGTTCATGATTCCCGGCGACCTGGATGATCCGGCCCACGACTACTCCCACGGCGTCTTCGGTCTGCAGGTCCCGCCGGGTGGACCGCCCGACGGTGCGGCCCGCGCGCAGGCGGAGCGCATCAATGCCATCCAGCGCTATTTCGTCGGGCACACCCGGTTGGGCATTCCCATCATCCCGTTCGAAGAAGCCGTCCACGGCCTGGTGCAGCCGGGAGCGACGGTCTTCCCCCAGGCGATCGCCCTGGCCGCGACCTGGGACACGACGCTCGTCGCCCGGGTGGCACAGGCGATCGCGCGCGAGACAGCGAGCCGCGGGATCCGCCAGGTGCTCTCTCCGGTCCTGAACCTCGCCCGCGACGCGCGCTGGGGCCGAGTCGAGGAGACGTATGGCGAAGACCCCTATCTCGCCTCGGCGATGGGACGCGCGTACGTCGGGTCGTTCGAGCGGGCCGGCGTCGTCACCACTCCCAAGCACTTCGTCGCGAACGTGGGGGAGGGGGGCCGGGACAGCTATCCGATCGACGACGACGAACGGTTGCTCGCGGAAGCGTATTTCCCGCCCTTCGAATCGGCGATCCGGCAGGGAGGCGCGCGCTCGGTGATGGCCGCGTACAACTCGGTGGACGGGGCTGCGGCGACGCAGAATCGGCGCCTGCTTACCGAGACTCTCAAACAGCGCTGGAGCTTCTCCGGGTTCGTCATCTCCGACGCCGCGGCGACGGGGGGCGCCACGGTGCTGCACATGACCGAGGCCACGATTGCGGACGCCGCGCGGGACGCGTTCGCCGCGGGGCTCGATGTCATCTTCCAGTCCACCTATGAACAGTATCGGCCTTACCGGGAGGCATTCCGCCACGGGTTGATCGCCGACTCCGTGGTCGATTCGGCGGTGGCCCGGGTGCTGCGCGTGAAGCTGGCGCTCGGGCTGTTCGAGCACCCGTATGTTGCTCCCGACAGCGCCGCCTACTGGAACGGCCATGCGACGCACCGCGCGCTGGCCCTGGACGCGGCGCGCGAGGGGATCGTGCTGCTGCGCAACGTCCGCCGTACCCTCCCACTGCGAGACACTCTTCCATCCCTGGCGGTGATCGGCACGGACGCCGCGGAGGCGCGGCTGGGCGGGTATAGCGGGCCGGGAACCAGGCCGGTCTCCATCCTCGAGGGGATCCGGGCGAGGTTCGCGCATGGCCGGATTGGCTACGCGCCCGGCCCCGGACGGATCTCACGCGAGCTCGCGACGGTTCCGGCAGGGGCGTTGCACTCCGACTCTTCCGGCACGAGCGTTCCGGGACTCGAAGGCGAGTACTTCGACAACATCGGGTTGGTCGGTCCGCCACGGTTGGTGCGCCGCGACGCAGGGATCGACTTCGCCTGGACCCTCGCCTCGCCTGGACCCGGCTTGGACCGCGACTGGTACTCGGTTCGCTGGTCCGGCGCCCTCACCGTGCCCGCCGGGGGCGTGCGCCGTTTCGGTATCCTCGGCAGCGACGGGATGCGACTCCTCCTCGATGGCCAGTTGCTGATCGACGATTGGGAGAAGCGCTCCGCCGGACCACAGGTGGCCGACGTGGTGCTATCGGGAGGCAGCGTCCACGCGCTGCAGGTCGAGTTCTTCGAGACCACCGGGAACGCGCACGTGCGACTGGTCTGGGACGCGGGCGTGGTCGACGACTGGCGCTCGCAGATCGACAGCGCGGTGCACCTCGCGCGCCGCAGCGCGGTCGCCGTCGTGGTCGCCGGGATCGAAGAGGGGGAGTTTCGCGATCGCGCATCCCTCGGTCTGCCGGGGCACCAGGCGGAGCTGATTCGGGCCGTCGCCTCGTCCGGGACACCGGTCGTCGTAGTGCTGATCGGCGGCAGCGCCGTCATTATGCCGTGGCTCGAGGAGGTGGACGCGATCCTCGATGCCTGGTATCCGGGCGAGGTGGGAGGGCAGGCGGTGGCCGAGGCGCTGTTCGGTGACGCGAATCCCGGGGGACGGCTCCCTATCACGTTCCCGATCGCCGATGGTCAGCTGCCACTCTATTACGACCACAAACCCACCGGCCGCGGGGACGACTACTGGGATCTCACGGGGCAGCCGCTCTTTCCCTTCGGCTATGGGCTGTCCTACACGGCGTTCGACTACTCCGGCCTAGCGATCGAACCCGCGACGATCGCGGCCGCAGACGATGCGCTCGTGCGCTGCCGGGTTCGGAACGTCGGGGGCGTGGCGGGCGACGAAGTGGTGCAGCTCTACCTGCGCGACGAGCTCGCCTCGGTCCCACGCCCGGTGCTGCAGCTCGCGGGATTTCAGCGGCTGCACTTGGCGCCCGGGGAAGTGCGCGAGGTCGTCTTCCGCCTGGGGCCCGAGCAGTTGCGCCTGTTGAACCGGGACCTTCATTGGGTGGTGGAGCCTGGCACGTTCCGCGTGCTGGTAGGTGGCTCGTCGCGGGACATCCGCCTGCGGGGCGCGCTCACCGTCCGGCCGTGATGCGGCGGCCGCCCGCGAGCCGGATCTCGACCGGGCCATCGGGGCCGGATGGGAAGCGGAGTATTTACGGAGCGACGATCGTGGCGTGGGCGATGGAATCGAGTTGTGGGAACTGGCCGCGAAGGTAGTCGTTGCCCTGCATCTCGATCCGCCCCTGTTCAGGTTGCTCGCCGTATCCCGCGTAGATCCGGTCGACCACGTCCATCCCGTCCACCACGCGCCCCACCGGAGAGAACCCCATGGCGTCGAGCCGCGAGTTGTCACCGAAATTGATGAACATCTGGGTGGTGCGGGTCGCGGGGCCGCCGGTCGCGAAGGTCAGAGTGCCGCGCGTGTTGTGCTGCGCCACAGGGTCGTCGGGAATCGAGGCGGCGCGCCAGGGTGCCGAGATGGCCGGGGAGCCGGAGAGGCCGAACTGGACCACGAATCCGGGGACGACCCGGAAGAAGCGGGTGCCGTCGAAAAAGCCGTGGCGCACCAGGTTGTAGAACCGGTCGGCACCGAGCGGCGCCCACGCGCGCGTCACTTCCACGGTGAAGCTCCCCGCGCTGGTCTCGAATCGGGCCCGATAGCTGGTGGGCGCGGTGGCCTTCATCTCGGCCGACGCGGGGTCGAGCAACGCCTCTGTCCCCGCAGACTGCTGGGGCTGACCGCCACGTTTGCACGATCCGAGTACGCCCGCCACCATGGCGAGCACGATCGCCTGTCGTCGCATGCGACGCTTCCTCCTGCCAGAGGTGAGATGGGCCCGGCTGACAGGAGGAAAACTACCATCGTCGCATTTTTCTGCGAGGCCGGGCCTTATTCCCCCGACTGCGCCGTCGTCCCGTTGAGGAACGCCGCCAGCGCCGCGATCTCCCGTGGGGCGAGGTTCAGATTGGGCATCTCGAAGCCATTCGC
>JBGPIW010000319.1:0-3750 GCA_041485045.1 Gemmatimonadota bacterium
GCCGGCGTTCACGCCACCCACGCCGACGCGCACGGGCCGCGCCTGGCCGTGGCCCACGCCTGGGTCTGGCTCGACAACCCCGCCGGTCTCTACGAGACCGACAACTGGGGGTTGCCGTGTGCCCGGTTGGGGTTCGTGGCGCCTCCGAGTCTCTCCGCCGACGCGGGCCGGGCGCTCGCTCTCGCGGCGGGAGCCACGGCGTACTTCAGCATGCTGGTGGGCATCGTGGGCGAGCCGGACTCGGCGGAGCAGGGACGATTGCGGGCGGTGCTGCAGCAGCGGGGTGCAGCCATCGCGCTCCGAGCGGGGCGTGGTTCCGGTTCTGCGCCGCTGCCGGCCGCGCTCGTGCCGTGGCTGGAGGATGCGTGGCGGCAGACCTGGACAGCGCTGCTCGACGCCGCGAGCCCGCCGGTCCGCCAACGGCTGGCCGCGCTCCAGGCGCGGTGACGAGCTACTTGTCCGCGAGCTGCCGCAGCACGAACTCGAGAATCCCGCCGTGCCGGTAGTACAGCAGTTCCTGCGGCGTATCGATGCGTACCGTAGCGCGGAACTCCAGCTTCGAACCGTCGGCCCGGGTGGCGCGGACGGTGAGGTCTTTGCCCCGCGGGAATCCCTCGGCGAGGATCCCCGCGAGGCCCGTGAGATCGAACACTTCCGTTCCCGTCAGTCCGAGCGACTGGGCGCCCTCCCCGGGCAGAAACTGCAACGGCAGGATCCCCATTCCCACGAGGTTGGAACGGTGGATGCGCTCGTAGCTCCGGGCGATCGCGGCCCGCACGCCGAGGAGGCGCGGACCCTTCGCCGCCCAGTCGCGTGACGACCCGGAGCCGTACTCCGTGCCCGCGAGCACGATGAGCGGCGTTCCCTCGGCCTGATACTTCACCGACGCGTCGTAGATCGTCATTTCCTGGCCGTCGGGGAGATGCCGTGTGACAGGGCCTTCTGTGCCGGGCGCCAGGAGATTCTTGAGCCGCACGTTGGCGAACGTGCCGCGGACCATCACCTCGTGATTGCCGCGGCGCGAGCCGTAGGAGTTGAAGTCGACCGGCTGGACACCGTGCGCCACCAGGTACTGCCCCGCCGGACTCGTCTTCTTGATCGAGCCGGCCGGCGAAATGTGATCGGTGGTGATCGAATCGCTCAGCACGGCGAGCACGCGGGCGCCGGTGATGTCGCGGATCGGCGCGGGCGTGGGCGGCATGCCGTCGAAGTACGGCGCGCGGCGGATGTAGGTCGAATCGGGCTCCCAGCCGAAACGATTCCCCGCCGGCACCGGCAGGCCGCGCCAGCGCTCGTCGCCCGCGAACACCTCGTCGTAGGAATCGCGGAACATCTTTGACTTGATGGAAGTCCGGATCGTCTCGTCCACTTCCTTCGTGGACGGCCAGACGTCACGCAGGAACACAGGCTTCCCGTCCTTCCCCGTGCCCAGGGGATCGCGCTGCAGGTCGATGTCGATGCGCCCGGCGAGCGCGTAGGCCACGACCAGCGGTGGAGACGCGAGATAGTTCGCACGGACTTCCTGCTGGATGCGCCCCTCGAAGTTCCGGTTCCCCGAGAGCACCGCGGCGACCACCAGCTCGCCTTCGGTCACCGCGGCCGAAACGGGCTCGGGCAACGGTCCGGAATTGCCGATGCACGTGGTGCAGCCGTAGCCCACCAGATGAAAGCGGAGCTTCTCGAGGTACGGGGTGAGACCGGCTTGGTCGAGGTAGCCGGTCACCACCTTCGAGCCCGGCGCGAGACTGGTCTTCACCCAGGGTCGGCTGCTGAGCCCCTTCTCCACCGCCTTCTTGGCGAGTAGGCCGGCCGCGATCATCACGGAGGGGTTCGAGGTGTTGGTGCAGCTCGTGATCGCCGCGATGACGACCGACCCGTGATGCAGCTGGCAGTCCTCGCCGTCCAGCTTGAGCGATACATGCGTGCGCCGCGGCGGCGCTTCCACCGCGACTGCGGTGCCGCCGCCCTCACTCTCCCAGCGTCCGCCGTTGACGGGCGTCGGCGGCGCGATGGGAGAGGTCGCCTTCATCAGGCCGGGGAGCGCGGCGAGAAAGGTCTTCCCCACCTGGCCCAGGCTCACCCGGTCCTGCGGCCGTCGCGGGCCGGCGAGGCTGGGCTCGACGCTGCCGAGGTCGAGCGACAGGGTGTCGGAATACGCCGCTGCGGGCGACGCCGCCGTATGAAACAGACCCTGCTCCTTGCAATACGCTTCGACCAGGGCCACCTGCTCCTTGGGGCGTCCCGTGAACTCGAGGTACCGCAGCGTTTCGGCGTCCACGGGAAAGATGCCGCACGTCGCGCCGTACTCGGGGGCCATGTTGCCGATCGTGGCGCGGTCGGCGAGCGGCAAGGTGGCGATCCCGGGCCCGAAGAACTCTACGAACTTTCCTACCACGCCTTTGGCGCGCAGCATCTCGGTCACCGTGAGCACGAGATCGGTCGCGGTGGCCCCTTCGGCGAGCTTGCCCGTCAGGCGGAATCCGACGACCTGTGGGATCAGCATCGACACCGGTTGGCCGAGCAGGGCCGCTTCCGCCTCGATGCCGCCGACGCCCCAGCCCAGCACGCCCAGACCGTTCACCATCGTGGTGTGGGAGTCGGTGCCGACGAGGGTATCGGGGTACGCTTGCGGCGTTTTGCCCTTGGTGGTGAACACCACCCGGGCCAGGTATTCGAGATTGACCTGGTGGACGATCCCGGTGTCGGGCGGCACCACGCGGAATCCCTCGAACGTCTGCTGCGCCCAGCGCAGCAGGGCGTACCGCTCGCGGTTGCGGCTGAATTCGAGGTCCGCGTTGGCCTGGAACGCCGCGCGCGTGCCGAATTCGTCCACGATGACGGAATGGTCGATGACGAGCTCGGCGGGCAGGAGCGGGTTCACTCTGTTCGGGTCGCCGCCCATCTGCGCCATCGCGTCGCGCATCGCCGCGAGATCGACGACCGCCGGGACGCCGGTGAAATCCTGCAGCAGCACCCGCGCCGGCATGAATGCGATCTCCTCGTCGGGTACCTTGGCCGGATCCCAGCGGGCGAGCTTCTCGACATCCGCGGCAGTGACGGTGCGGCCGTCCTCGAGCCGCAGCAGGTTCTCGAGCAGGATCTTGAGCGAGTAGGGAAGGCGGGCGACCGGCAAGCCGCGCCGCTCCAGGGCGTCGAGGCGAAAGATCTCCCAGCGCCCGCCGGCGGCCGCGAGCGTCGCGCGTCCGCCGAAGCTGTCGCCCGTCATGGCACCGCCTTGACCGCCGTCACGAAGTACTCGGTCTCGCCGAAGCAGGACGTCGGGATGCCTTTGTGCTGCTGGTAGGTGAGCACGACGCGCTTGCCGAGCGAGGCGTTGATGTATTGGGCGACGTTGTCGTCGCGTACCGTGAAGTCGAAGCGCTCGGGCGAAAACGTGCCGGGGAGCGGCAGCAGGGCGAGCTGGCCTTCCCACGTTTTGCAGATCCAGCCCTTCCTCGAGAACTTCTGGACGTAGCCGGGCCCCCGCTCGCCGCGCGAGTACGAATAGGTCAGCGCCGACCAGGTGTAGACCGCGAAGACGAGGAACGGCACGAGCACGACGCCAGCAATGATGAGCTTGACCTTGCGGGAAAGCTGGAACTGGAAGTTCATGCGACGGAATCTACGTCGTACGCTTCCGTCTTATAAGGGACGAACCCACGCGCCACGTAGTTGGGCAACGCATTGGGATGATCCAGCGTGCACGTGTGCAGCCACACGCGTGCAGGCTGCAACGCCCAGGCGTCGCGC
>JBGPIW010000320.1:0-3746 GCA_041485045.1 Gemmatimonadota bacterium
AGGAACGTGGGACGGCCATAGCGCTCGACCAGCCGGCTCGCCACGATGCCGATCACCCCGGGGTGCCAGTCCTCGGACGCGAGCACGATAGCCCGGTCGTCGGGTCCGAGCTCCTGGGAGAGACGCGCCTCCGCGGCGCTCAGGATCTGCTGGTCCATCTCCTGACGCCGGGCATTGAGCGTCTCGAGCTCCCGCGCGAGCCGCGCCGCTTCCGCGGGGTCGTCGGTCAGCAGCAGCCGCAACCCATCGCCGGCGTCACCGATACGGCCCGCGGCGTTCAGCCGCGGCGCCAGAATGAACCCGACGTGCGCGGCACGCAGCGGCTTACCGGAAAGCCCGGCGGCTTCGACGAGCGCCGCGAGCCCGGCCCAGCGGCTGGTGGCCAGCAGCTTCAACCCGTGGCGCACCAGGATGCGGTTCTCCCCCGTGAGCGGCACGACGTCGGCGACGGTCGCGAGAGCGACGTAGTCGAGAAAATGCCAGGGAAGCTGCTCAGGAAGACCGAGCACGGGAACGAGAGCCTGGGCCAGCTTGAACGCGACGCCGGTGCCGCACAGGTCCTTGTCGGGCGAGGGGCAATCGGGGCGGCGCGGATCGAGGACCGCCGCCGCCGGCGGCATCGCATCGCCGGGCAGGTGGTGATCGGTGACGATCACATCGATGCCCGCGGCCTGGGCCGCTTTCACGGCATCGACGGCGGTGATGCCGCAGTCGCAGGTGATGATCAAGCGGGCGCCCAGTTCCTGGGCGCGCGCCAGCCCCGCCGGACCGAAATCGTACCCGTCGCGGACGCGGTGCGGCACGAAGGCATGCGCCTGCGCTCCGGCTTCCCTGAGCACCCGCGTGAGGAGCGCCGCGGCGCATTGTCCGTCGACGTCGTAGTCCCCGTGCACCAGGATCGGCACGCCGCGACGGACCGCCGCGGCGACCAGGTCCACGGCGCCGGCCATGTCGACCAACGCCAGCGGATCGGACAACCCGGCGAGCGTCGGCCGCAGGAACGCCTGGGCATCGCCCACCGAGTCGTAGCCACGCTGCACCAGCAAGGCGGCCAGCAGCTCGGGAATGGTGAGCGCGCGCGCGAGCGTTCCGACCATCTCGGGGTTCGGCGGCCGCCGCACCGACCAACGCGGCAGGATCATTCCACTCCGTACAGCAGCACGCCGCACGCCTCGCACGCTTCGATCGAGGCGCCGCGCTGGATCAGCACCCGGCGCTGGGTGGGCACCGCCGTAAAGCAGTGTCCACAGGCGTCCCCATGCAGTGCGTACAGCGCAAGTGGCGCCTTGCCGCGCCGGATGCGCTCGTAACGTCCGAGGAGGGAGCCGTTCACCCCGTGGGACGCTTCCGTGCGCGCTTCCCGCGCCCGTTCCACCTCGGCCAGGATCGTTTCGCGCCGCCCGGCGAGCGACTCCCGATCGGCGGCCTGCCCCTCGCGAATTCCTGCCAGCGCATTTTCGGCTTCCGCTGCCTTACGCTCCGCTTCCTGCACCGCGTCGCCGGAGCGCATGAACTCCGCTTCCTCCTTGGCGAGCACGGAACGGGCGAGGTCGAGCTCCGCCATGAGCGTGGAGGCCTCCTTGGCCCCGCGGACCCACTCCAGCCGCTGGCGCCGCTGCTCCTGCATCGAGCGGTAGCTCGCGATCTTGCCCTCGAGCTCATCGCGGCGCCGCATCGCGTCCTCGATCGATCGGCGCGCGGCCGACAGCACCCGCTCGGCCCCCGCCACCACCTCGTCGAGCCGCCGCACTTCTGGCTCCAGCGCGGCCAACGTCAGCTCGAATCGGGTCACCTCCTGGTCCTTTGCCTGCAGCGTCAACAACGAGTCAAGATCCGGGTGCACCACTCCTCCTCGAAGCGACCTTGTAACGTGGGAATAACCTGTTCCGCTCGGCGGACACTCGTTGGACATCGCGCACCAGACGGTCCTGCTCCTCCCCAGACGCGAGCGGGATCTCCCGCTCCAGACGCTCCAACTCGCGGTCCAGCCTTCGCGCCTCGATCCAGTTCACCGCCCGATCGAACAGCGTGTCGGCCTCGCCCGAGCCCGACGGCTCGGCCCTGAGGGATTCGTACACGCGCGCCTCCGTCCCCTCGAGCAGGTCCGGACGCCCCTCGATCAACGTTTCAAATATCCGGCGGTACACGGGATGCTCGAGATCCTCGGGATCCACTTTCTCGAGCACCCGGCTGCGCCACGCATCACCCTGGAGCATGACCAGCAGAATCGCGCGCTCGCCGTTATGAGGGACGGGGGACGAGGGACGGGGGATGGGTGGCTGCAACGCCGTACTCGTCCCCCGTCCCCCGTCCCTCGTCCCCACCTCGCGCTCGAGCACGTCCTTGCGGATGTGGGCGGCCTCGGACACGCGGCTGAGATACAATTCGCGGGTGATCGGATCGCTGGCCGCACGGATCGTCGGGAGCAGCCGGTCGAGCGCGCGACGGCGCCCCGGCAACGTCTCGAAGAACCGCTTGCGTTCGAGGATCTGGATCTTGCGTTCCAGCACGTCCACCGCATCCCGCAGGATCGACTCGAGTCCCGGCGCGCCACTCTGCCGAACCAGCGTATCGGGATCCTCGCCTTCGGGCAGCGTCGCCACGGCCACGCGAACACCGGCGCGCAGCAGCTCGTCGCCGGCGCGGAACGTCGCCCGCAGCCCGGCATCGTCCGAGTCGTAGCACAGGACAACTTGGGGCGCGTAACGCCGCAACAGCTCCGCCTGATCGGAGGTGAGGCCGGTTCCCATCGGGGCCACGACTTCTTCGATGCCCGCGAGTGCCAGCCGGATCACGTCGACATAGCCCTCCACCAGCAGCACGCGTTCGGCCTTACGGATCGCCAGACGCGCGGCGTGGAGATGATAGAGCACCTTGCCTTTATGGAAGATCGGCGTCTCGGGGGAATTGAGGTATTTCGGCTCTCCTTCCCCGAGAATGCGGCCGCCGAACCCGACGACCCGCCCGCGCAGGTCGTGAATCGGAAACAGCAGCCGCCCGCGAAACCGCGGCACCACGACGCCGTCATCCTTGCGGCGTAGCAGCCCCGCCTCGAGCAACAGCGGCTCCTCGATGCCGAGGGCCTGCATCGCGGCGGCGAACCCCATCCCACGTGGGGCGTAGCCGAGGCCAAGCTCGGTCGCCTGCTCGAGCGTGATCGCCCGGGAGACCAGGTAGGCGCGCGCCGTTTCCGCTTCCGGGTTCTCGTGGAGGGCGCGCGCGAACCAGTCGTGCGCCGCGGCGACCGCGGAGAACAGCGGCTCCCGTGGATCGGGGCCCGCCGGCCCACGCTCGGGGATCGTGATGCCGGCGCGGCGCGCCACTTCACGCACCGCCGTCGGGTAGTCCATCCCCAGACGCTTCATGAAGAAGGTGAACACGTCGCCCGACGCATGGCACACGAAGCAGTGGAACATCCCCTTCTTGGGGATCACGGCGAAGTTGCGGTGGGTCCCGCCGTGAAATGGGCAGGGTCCCCGGAAATCCGAGCCGCTGCGCTTCAACTCGACCGCTTCTCCGATGATCCCGACCAGATCCGCGGCGTCGCGGATCTGCTCGATCAGATCGTCGGGAATGAGGCTCACGACCGGAGCGCGACCACCGTAACGCCCGCGCCCCCCTGGTTGGCCGGAGCGAGAGCGAAGTGCGCGATGCGCGGGTCGGCCCTGAGCAGGCGATGCACCAGCTCGCGCAGCGCCCCGGTGCCTTTGCCGTGGATGACCCGCAGGGAAGGCAAGTCGGCCTGG
>JBGPIW010000321.1:0-3746 GCA_041485045.1 Gemmatimonadota bacterium
CATCTGCCGGCGGGCGGCCCAGGTGGCCTCGTCCGGGTCCATCCCTGCGGCGCGGCGGTCCCGGGCGAGCAGCGTCTCGTGAAAGCGCAGCTCCTCCCCGAGCTCATCGGTGAGCTGGTCGCGCCGCAGCCACTCGCGCAGCCGGCGCCAGAGCGTGGGGATCATATCGGTTTCATCACCCGGGCGATCGCGGTCAAGAGGTCCGCGAAGCCGGTCTCCTGGCTGCCGAGCTGCTTCCGCCCGGCGGGGGTGATGGTGTAGTAGCGCGCGCGCTGGTTATTGGGGGTGCGCCGCCACTCGGCGGCGATCCAGCCCCGCTGACACATGCGGTGCAGGGAGGGGTAGAGCGAGCCTTCTTCCACCTGCAGCACGTCGTGCGACAGGCGCTGGATGTGCTGCGCGATGCCGTAGCCGTGCATCGGGGAGATGGTGAGCGTCTTGAGCACCAGCATGTCGAGCGTGCCGGGTAGCAGGTCGCGTCGGGCGGGCGGCAAGGGCACTGGCATATAGACCGTCTAAGGGATAGACAATCTATGCCATTGTCGGAGCGAACTGTCAAGAGGCCCGAGCCCTCCTGCTTGCTTGATCGCCGCTTGACCCTCCGGGAACAGGTTGTCTGCGATCCACCGTCCTTGGAGGGACACTATGCGGTTCTGGAGGCGTTACGCGGTGAGCTGCCTGGCGCTCGTCGTCGGCCCGGTGGCCATGAGCTGTGCCGATCAGCCAGCCGCACCCGAGTTCTCGGGCGTCAGCGGGCGGCCTGATTGCCCGTCCTGCGGCAATTTTGCGCACGGTTCCCAGGGAGGCTCGCGCCTGCTCGCTTCCTGGCCTGGCGGCCAGGGAGGGACGACGCTGACGACCAACCCGACCCTGCCAGCCGGCGTCGCCCTGTGCGTGCTGCACGCCGCCGGCAATCCTTTCGATGGATTGGATCTGGGCAGGCCCTATCCCGCGGCCATCCCAAGCAGCGACGTCGTGGGGTGTGACCGCGTCCTGGTCCCCGGATCATCGTACGTTATCGACTTCGATGCCGCCAACACTCCCGGGTTCGCGGACTTCGCCGCTCGATTGACGGACGGCGCTGACGACATCGTGTGGCACGTGACGGCACTGGTCGACGGGTCGCTCAACAACATCCTGGTTACGGGCGGAGTCAGCATCGATGAGCATAGCCTTACGAACCGGACGATCAACGGCGGCGGCGGCACGGGCGGCTTCAAGGGCGCCGACTTCATCGGTTTCACTGTGGACTTCGTGCGGCTGCGCGTATCGGATATCGCGGTCAGCCTGGAGCCACAGGGTGATGCGTACCTGTTGAGCTACCGCTGGCGTCTATCGTGGGAGTTCTGGGGGAAAAACACACGAGCGGCATAGCTGCCGCGCCATTTCAGTCGCGCACCTCCCGCAGGCGGCGCTCGAGAAAGCGCCGCTCCGGCTCCTGGCGCGTCAGGGCGAGGGCCCGCTCGTAGGACGTCCGGGCATCGGCCGTCCGCCCCAGCCGCCGGCACAGGTCGGCGCGCGCCGAATGGGCCAAGTGGTAGTCACCCAGCTCGCCGCGCGCCAGGATGGCGTCGATGAGCGCCAGCCCCGCCGCCGGGCCGTCGCGTAGCGCCACTGCGGCGGCGCGGTTCAGCTCGATCACCGGCGACGGGTCGGCGCGCAGCAGTACGTCGTACAATCCCACGATCTGCGGCCAGTCGGTGGCCGCGGCGCTCGACGCCTCGGCGTGCACGGCGGCAATCGCCGCCTGGAGGGTGTAGGGCCCGAACCGGCGGGAAGCCAAGGCCCGCTCCACCAGCGTCCGCCCCTCGGCGATCTGCTCCTGGCTCCAGCGCGAGCGGTCCTGGTCGTCCAACAGAACGAGCTCACCCGCCGGTCCCGTACGCGCGGCACGCCGGGACTCGTGCAGCAACATCAGCGCCAATAATCCGGTGGCCTCGGGTTCGGGCAGCAGCTCGACCAGCAGCCGGCCCAGGCGAATCGCCTCGGCCGAAAGATCATGTCGCACGAGCGATTCGCCCGACGACGCGGAGTACCCCTCGTTGAACACGAGGTAGATCACGTGGAGCACCGTATCGAGGCGCTCCGGCAAGTCGGGCACGGAGGGCAGCTGATAGGGGATCCGCGCATCGCGGATCTTCGCTTTCGCGCGCACGATCCGTTGCGCGACCGTCGGCGGTGTGGTCAGGTAGGCGTGCGCAATCTCTTCGGTTGTGAGACCGCAGACCTCCCGCAGCGTCAGCGCCACCTGGGCATCCGGCGGCAGGGCGGGGTGGCAGCAGGTGAAGATGAGCCGGAGCCGGTCGTCGGCGACGCCGTCGTCGTCGGGCGGCATCGCGTCGCTCGTGCCGGCATCGAGCTGGTCGGCGATCTCGCCCAGCGAGGCGTCGAACCGGGCGCGACGGCGCAACCCGTCGATCGCCTTGAAACGGCCCGCCGACACGAGCCAGGCCCGCGGGTTTGCCGGGACTCCGTCGCGGGGCCAGCGTTCTACGGCCGCGGTGAACGCGTCGTGCAGCGCCTCCTCGGCCAGGTCGAAATCGCCGAGCAGGCGGATCAGGGTCGCGAGAACGCGGCGCGACTCGGAGCGGTAGACGGCGTCCACCATCGCCCGCACCCGGCCGGCCGCGTCCTCGTTCACCTGGAGGGTCCGGTCAGGGCTGGTTGTATTCCATGATCGGCCGGACTTCGACACTGCCGAGCCGCGCCGAAGGGATCTTCGATGCCACCTGGACGGCATCGTTCCGGTCCTTGGCGTTGATGAGGTAGAATCCGCCGAGCTGCTCCTTCGTCTCGGCGAACGGCCCGTCGGTCGTGGACAGTTTCCCGTTGCGAACCCGCACGGTCGTCGCGGTGTGTACCGGCTGCAAGGCCTCCCCGCCCAGGTAGTGGCCGCTCTTCTTGATGTCATCGGTAAAGGTGAAGTATTCGCCCATGAAGGCGTCTGACTCCCCCTTGGGCATGGCGCCGATCTTCTTTTCTTCGTCGTAGATCAGGCACAGGTATCGCATGGCCGTCTCCTAATGCTGATCGTAGGTCATGATGGGGCGGACCTCGATGCTGCCGAAGCGCGCGCCGGGAATCCGGGAGGCGACCTGGATCGCGTCGTTCAAATCCTTGGCCTCGACCAGGTAGTAGCCGCCCAGCTGCTCCTTGGTCTCGGCGAACGGCCCGTCGGTGGTCGCCACCTTGCCGTTGCGGACGCGGACCGTGGTGGCGGTGGTGGTGGGCTGCAGGCCGTCGCCTCCCAGGAAGTGGCCGCTTCCCTTGATGGCGTCGGTGAACGCGAAGTACTCGGCGGACATGCTGTCTGCGTCGGCCTTGGGCAGTTTGGGCCACTGCCGCTCGTCGCTGTAGATGAGGCACAGGTACTTCATGGGTTTCCTCCGAATCGTGGTGTAACAGCCGTGGACGTCAGATAGTCGTTCGGTGGATGGCCAATTCGACAACTAGGCGGGCTGCTCCGGCCAGTGCGTATCCGGGCGGGCCGGCAACGGCTGTTCGGGGCTGAGCCGGTCGCTCTGGATGTCCGCGTACATGAAGTTTTCGGGCGCCACCGGGGCATCGGCCAGGCGCCGAAGCAGCGCCAGCTGGCCGACGTGGGTCATGACGTCGGCGAACGGCCCCTGCAACAGCTGCTCGGTGGAGATGTCGCGCAACGGCTGCCCGGCGTCGAGCAGCTCCCCCACCGCCTCGATCATCTCGTGGAACCGTCCCATCTCCTGCTCGAAGGTCGGCAGTGGGTC
>JBGPIW010000322.1:0-3731 GCA_041485045.1 Gemmatimonadota bacterium
GGCGTTGGCGTGCGCGCCGATGATGAACATCGCATCCACTTGGGGATTCAGGCCGGTCTCCATCACATTGGGCTTGGGATAGCCGCGGATCAGGATCGCGTCGGGATCGAGATCCTCGGGATGGATGTTGCGGAACAGCGTGCCGCCGTGGCCCTCGTTCACGACGAACTGGGTGGCGCCCGCCGCCCGCGCCCCGGCGATCGCGGCGTTGACTTCGTCTGCCAGCTCCTTGCGGAACGCCTCGTGCGTGGGGTCATGGCCGCCGCGCGCCTCGGGCCGCATCTCGGTTGCATTCCGGACGACCCCCGCGAGTCCTTCCATATCCGCGACGATGTACACGGTGAAGCCGTTTCGCTGCATCAACGCTGCGAGCTTGGTCCGGGCCTGTTGGTATTCGGTGACACCGTAGTACGCCGCCGGGGGCGTCGTGTCCCGGGGCGGTTGCGGCGGCTGCGCCTGCATCGGCTGCTGGGCTCCCAGTAGCGCGGGCACCACCCCGAGCGCGGCGCAACCCAACGCGCGCGCGTTCAATGGAGCACCACGCGTTCGATCGCGTCGAGCAGGTAGCCCATCTGCCGCGCGTCGTCGGTCGTGAGGCGGTAGGAGCGCTCCGCCGTCTTTTCGAGCCCGCTCCAGCTGAGCGAGTCCACCCCCGCGACGACAGTCGCGGGGTAGCTGCGGCGCAACGCGAAGGCGACGTGATACGGCTTCTCCAGATGGAACGGGGTGAAGTCGCCCCGCATAGCACGCCGCACCGCAACGCCGGCGGAATCGCGCAGCATGCGTCGGATCAGAGTGGGACTGAAGGTGATCGCCGCCATCCGCCCCACCGCGTACTTGGTGACGATCCCGATGAACCCCGCGCCCAGGATCTCCCGCGTCTCGGCGATTTCGGCGTCGTCACCCGAGACGAGCGAAACGGCCACGCCGTACTCGCTCGCAATCAGGGCGTTGATGCCGACCTCGTTCAGGCTCTTGCCGTTCACGGTGAAGGTGTCGAACGCGAAGTTGTGGGCCAGGATGCCGGGATGTCCGGGCCCCGCATGAGCCCCGGTGAACATCAAGGTCCCCACCGTGGAATCGATGCCCGTCACCATGATCAGGGGCTTGGGAAAGCCGCGCACGAGTATCGCGCCGGTGTCGAGCTCCCAGGGCAGGATGTTGGCGAACAGGTTGCCGCCGTGACCCTCGTTGACGACGAACGACCGGGCACCCGCTGACCGGGCGCCCGCAATCGTGGCATTCACCTCGCGGGTCAGCAGACTGCGGAAGTGATCCCAGTAGTCCGGGCTGGTGAGCGTCTTATACTGCTCCCCCTCGTTGCCCGCGATCACCTCGTGGATGTCGACCGCGCTCCCCATGCCTTCCATGTCGGGCACGATGAACACCCGGAAGCCGTGGGGCGGTGGGAGGTGTGGCGGCGTATATGCGGGAGTCTGAGGACGAAGCACTGCGCACGGAGCACAGAGCAGGACGGCGATCATGGCGAGACGCGGCATCACGGCCCTCAGGGAAAAAGCTGACGCCTGAAAACTGAGGGCTGGCGGCGGCTCTCGCTAGCTCATGGGACGGGGTCAGTCCAGATGAACGTTGACCAGCGGCAGAATGCGGAGCAATCCGTGGTTGTTGCGGGCGTTGTTGATGAGTCCCAGCTGCACGCCGTGCAGCTGCCTCGCGTAGTTGTAGAGGCCGATCGTGAGCCCGTGCTGCTCGCCCTTGATGCGGTTGTAGCCGGCGACCGATACCCCGGTGAGATCCCACGTGCGGGTCCGGATCGGCGAAACGGCCAGACCCTGGATCCAGCCCCCTTCCACGTGCACCCCGCCGATCGCGACGCCGCGCAGTCCCTCGTTGGCCACGACGGCGAGCCCGGCGACCGAAAACCCGGTCATCGTGCCGTTGGTCACGACAGCCAGTCCAGCCGCGGTGATGCCCCGGACTCGGCCATTGCCGACGACGGCCAGCCCGCCCGCACTGACGCCGTCCACCGCGCCGTTGGACACGATCGCCAGACCTGCCGCGGTGATCCCCTGCACTCGGCCATTGCCGACGACCGCGAGACCCCCGAGGCTCAGGCCGCGCAGGCGGCCGTTGGCGACCGCGGCGAGACCGGAGAGGTTGATGCCGTCCATGCCGCCGTTCGCGACGAGGCCCAGCCCGGCCACGTTCAGCCCGCGCATCGACCGGTTGGCCACGGTCCCGAGTCCCGAGACGTTCACCCCAACCATGTCGCGGTTCGCGACGAGGCCCAG
Source organism: Gemmatimonadota bacterium (assembly GCA_041485045.1). Taxonomy (GTDB): domain Bacteria; phylum Gemmatimonadota; class Gemmatimonadetes; order Gemmatimonadales; family GWC2-71-9; genus DASTHG01. Next base: position 2,253 of record JBGPIW010000322.1, read on the forward strand.
GCCCGCGATCGTGATTCCGGCAACATCGCCATCCGACACCGCACCGATTCCCGCGAGCGTGACGCCATGAAATCCCCGCTCAGCGACGGCCCCGACCAAGCCGATCGTCACGCCATTGAAGGTCCCGCCGACCGGTCCGGAGAGACCGATCGCCAGACCGTTCAGCTCCATCGTTTCGTTGTGCTTCGCGTTCCAGATCGTGAAGTTGAAACCGGTCACACGCTCGACCGCGTTGTCTTGAAAGTTGAAGCGGAGGCCGGTCCAGCGACGGGAGTTGCCGATGCTGAGACCCACGCCGCTCACGCCGAGATTGAGGGCGTGGTATCCGGGTCGCTGATGCGGGGGCTCCACCTGCGCGTCCTGGGCGGAGAGCACCGGGTACCCGGCGACCACGCCGAGGGCCACGGTCACGGCGCAAGCGACTCGAGACATCGGCTTCCTCGACGGAACGATGGGATCCGGCCCGTACGGCACGGGGCGGCTCGGAGTTCCACATCCGAACGGCCGCGTCTGGCGTACATCTTGCGAGACCGAACCGTCAAAGGAGCGTTAGATTAGCGGCCGATGAATACACCGAAACTGCTGTTTGCCAAGCTGCGCGCCTGGTTCGACACCGCGGTCGCCCCGGCCGGGAGTCCCACGGAAGGCCATCGGGTCGATTGGGTCCGGGTGCTTCCCTTCGTGGCGATGCATCTGGCCTGCCTCGCCGTGATCTGGGTGGGGGCGAGCTGGGCAGCGGTGGGCGTCGCGGCGGGTCTCTACGCCGCCCGGATGTTTGCCGTCACGGCGTTCTATCATCGCTACTTCTCGCACCGCACCTACGAGACCTCGCGGCCGGCGCAGTTCGTGTTCGCGGTCCTCGGGGCGACGTGCGTCCAGCGCGGCCCGCTGTGGTGGGCAGCGCACCATCGCAAACATCACCGCCACGCCGATACGCCGGCGGACGTCCACAGCCCGCGCCAGCACGGATTCTGGTGGAGCCACATGGGGTGGATCACGTCGCCCGAGAATTTCCCGACCGACCTGCAGCAGGTGCCGGATCTGGCCCGGTTCCCGGAGCTGCGCTTCCTCGACCGGTTCGACATCGTCGTTCCGTTGCTCCTCGCCATCGGGCTCTGGCTCGCCGGCGGCGCGCAGTGGCTCGTGTGGGGGTTCTTCATCAGCACCGTGGTGCTGTTCCACTGCAGCTGCTTCATCAATTCCCTGGCGCATCAGCTGGGGCGGCGGCGCTACCCCACCGACGACGACAGCAAGAACAGTCTGCTGCTCTCCCTCATCACGTTCGGCGAAGGGTGGCACAACAACCACCACTGGTATCCCGGTGCCGCGCGGCAGGGGTTCTTCTGGTGGGAAGTGGACTTCACTTACTACGGGCTGTGGCTGCTCGCCCGGCTCGGGATCATCCGGAACCTCCACGCGGTGCCGGCCAGGGTTCTGGAGCGCGCCTGACGGTGCGGATCGCCATCATCGGCGGGGGCA
>JBGPIW010000323.1:0-3711 GCA_041485045.1 Gemmatimonadota bacterium
AAGCGATTGCTCAGGCCTGGCCCGGGGCGCGCCTCGTGCGGACCGATGGACTGGGGCACAAACAGATCGTCCGCACCCCGGCCGTGGTGAGCCAAGCCGTGGAATTCATCGTGCGCGCCGCGCCCGCGGGTGCCGCCGAGGCGTCGGCCGGGCGTCGCAGCGACGCCCGGTGGCTCGATCAACACCTGTTCTATCGGGAGAGGCGGGGCCGGCCGTCGCAGCCGTGGCGCGTCTGAGACGCGCCGACTAGGCCGCGAGCCCCGCAAAGTCGCGGAGCACAGCCTCGGCGACCCGGTCGGCCAGCGCCATAACCGTGACGTAGGGGTTGATTTCCAGCGCGTCGGGAAAGAGCGACGCGTCGGCGACGAACAGCCACGGCAACCCGTGCACCCGGCCCCAGGCGTCGGTCACCGAGTCGGCTGCGGAGCCACCCATCCGGCAGCCGCCCATCAGGTGGGCCGAGCTGATGGCCTGCTTGCCAGGCTTCCAGTGCCGCGCGTCGATCAGCGTGTCGAGCCGTCCGGCGTCGTGCGCATCGACGAGCGGTGGATCGGCGAAGGGGGCGTGCACCCGTACCGCGCCGGCGCCGAAGAAGACGCGGGCCGCGGCGCGATTGCCCCGCACCAATCCCGCCACCGCTTCCTCCGAATAGCGGTACCGCACGACCGGATTGCCGGCGCGGTCGATACCGATGCGGTTGCCGTCCCGGGCGTGATCGATGGACAAGACAAGGATCTGCTGCTGCCGCGGGAAGGCGCGCATGATCGCGCTGTGCCCGGCGCCGAACCCGGTCAACGCTTTGGCGGTGGTGAAGGGGAAGTACATGCACGTCTCGAGCACGAACCCCTCCTCGGCCGCCCGGTCCACGTAAAAGCTCTTGGGATGCCCCACGTCATTGGTGATCGGGGCGGCGTGTTCCGCGACGAGAATCAGCGCCGGGTGGCAGGTGAAGCCGACCCCGACCGCGCGAGGAAGGGGCAACGGGGAGCGCAGCAACAGCGGCGGTGATCCCAATGCCCCGGCGGCCAGAACGACGCCGCGTGACTCGATACGGTACTCGCCCGGCGGCCACTCGGACGGCTGACCCTTGGTGCCAGGGGACTGCTCACTGACCCGTACGGTGAGGGAGCGGTCCGGCTCGACCCGCACGACGTTGGCCCGCGTCACGATCTCGACACCGCCGCGTTCGGCCGCCGGGAGCTGAACCCGGTTCGTCCCTTGCTTCGCCTGATTGGGGCAACCCAGGTTGCACAGCGAGGAGCCGCGGCAGCCCTTCACGTTCACCGGGAATTGCTCGACCGCGTATCCGGCTCGCCGGGCGCCGGTCGCGAACAACCGGTTGTTGTCGTTCAGCTCCTCGGCCGGCAACAGATGGACGCTGTTCTCCGCGAGATAGCGACGTGAGCGCCGCAGCAGGTCGTCGTGGTCGAGGCCCGGGACGGCCCACTGAGCGATGACCCGCGCCGGCGCGGGCAGCGACGTCCCCGTGTACACGATAGTCGAGCCGCCGTAGCCGTGGGCGAACGCGAGCGTCATCGTCCCGTCGGCGCTGAGGAAGCCACCGCCGTCGTGGTACAGCGCGCCGGCCATCTCCAACTCGCGCCCCGTGAATTCGTCGTCCCGGAACCGCGGTCCTTGCTCCAGGACCAGCACGCGTCGACCCGTCTGGGCCAGCGACACGAGTCCCTGGGCGACGGCGCCGCCGCCGGCGCCCGAGCCGACGATCACCACGTCGTAGGTGCGGTCGATCACGCGCGCGCCCGACGGGCGTCCCAGCCGCGGGGATCGGCGCGATAGCCGATGTCGCCGGCCGCGGCCGCGCGTCCGTAGTAGCCCATCAGGATCAGGGTCCGGAGTCCCCACGCGCCACGCCGCACCAGGAGGAGCGGGGCGTCCTGGAGGCTCGCCAGGAACTGCGTGCGACGTGGCGGATCGAGCCGGGTGAACCGCCGCCCGTAGCGGAGCGCCGGCAGCCATTGGACCAGGCGGAGAAAGAGGAGGAACTGGCGCTGTAGCGCCGCCGGGCGCGCGGCCAGCGCCCCGGCGATCGTGTCCTCGAGCGCCGACCAGGCCGCGGCGTCGAGGCCCGTCGCCTCCGGTACCACGGTGATGCCGATCGCGCGCAGGATCGAGCGGACGGAAGCTGGCATGAGGCAGAACCTATCACCCGGCGTATCTTTCGACAGGGAACCGGAACGGAGGCGATCGTGACCGACGCGGGCGATGATTTCGGCGGTCTCCCCGCTGCGCGCAGTCAGTTCGAGGCCAGCACGCGGGAAGCGACGAAGCTCGCGGGCGCGTTGAGTGGCGGCCAGCTCAACTGGCGCCCGGACCCAGGTCGCTGGTCGATCGGCGAGTGCCTGATGCACCTGGCCGTAAGCAGCGACGCGGCGTTACCGGCGATCGATCGCGCCATTGCGTATGCGCGCCAACGCGCGTGGCCGGCGGCAGCGCCCTACCACTATGGGTGGTTCACCCACTGGATGGTGCGGTCGATGGAGCCGCCGCCCACGCGTCGCATGCGCACATTCCGGATCTTCACTCCGCCCTCGACTCCCCTGGGGCGGGACGAGGTCCTGCGCGCCCTGGCAGCATCCCGCGAGCGTCTGCTCGACCGCGCCCGCGCCGCGGCCGGAGTCAACATCAAGCGGGCCATCGTGGTGTCGCCCGTATCCCGGTTGTTTCGGATGCCCGTGGGAGGTTACCTCGCGTTCCTCGCCGCCCATGACCGACGGCATTTGTGGCAGGCGCACCAAGTGGAAACGGCGTCAGGATTCGGTCAAGGGTGATGGGGGGCGGCTGGACTCGGTCTTCGTTCCTTCCCACCATCCAGTGCAACCATCCCCGCGCTGCATGCGTCTAGAAACACGACCCCTCACCGCTCGAGGCTCGCCGATGAACGTACGCTCGATCCATCCTGCTGCTGTACTCGCTGCCGCGTTGCTGGGGTGTGGGGGGTCGCAAGCCCCGGTGCCGGTGGTCGGCCTCGAGGCCGACATCTCCCAGCTCGCCGGGGAGTGGTACGGCGACTATTCCAGTGTCGAGTCCGGCCGGAGCGGCAGCATCGTGTTCAAGCTCATCGCCGGCACCGACAGCGCGACCGGTGACGTCGTCATGACGCCGAAGTGGTTCACGCGACAGGGGAACAGCCAGATGGAGCCCAGCCCGACCCCGCCACCGGCCAGCCAGCCGATCGCCATCCGGTTCGTGCGGGTCTCCGGTGGGCAGGTGAGCGGCGCGCTGGCCCCCTACACCGACCCGACGTGCGGGTGTGCGCTGCACACCACGTTTGTGGGGCGGTTGCGCAGCGATACGCTGGATGGCACCTACACGTCCGTGCACGAGCAGACTCGGGACATCCAGCAAGGTCGCTGGCGCGTCGTGCGCAAACGGCCCTGAGCCCCCACGGAAGGTGAGCTACTGGCTGACGCGCTGAGCGGTCGCGAGATCGCGCTCGCGATCGAGCAAGGCGCGTTTGCGCTCGATGCCCCAGCGGTAACCGCCCAACGCACCGTCTTCGCGGACCACGCGATGACAAGGGATGGCGAGGCACACCGGGTTCGTGGCGCAGGCGCGCGCCACGGCCCGCGCCGCCCGCGGACGGCCGATCGCCCGCGCGACCGCCTGATAGGAGCGCGTGCGGCCGTAGGGGATCTTGCGCAGCTCGGCCCAAACGCGCTGCTGGAACGCCGTCGCCCGGATATCGAGGGG
>JBGPIW010000324.1:0-3709 GCA_041485045.1 Gemmatimonadota bacterium
GAGGAGCGCCTCGACTTCGCCGAGCGGGTATTGGTGGACGTCCGGAGTCGCGCGCAACTCCCGCCCAAAGAGTGAACGGCGGGTTGAACCGTAAGGAGCCGATCGTGGTCCGGACCAACACTCGATTCCTTGTAGTGGCCTGCTTGCTTCTGGCCGTCCCCGGATCTTCCGACGGCCAAGGACGGGCGGATCCCCCTGCACGTGTCACCTGGCCGCTGATCGATTTTCTCGTCTTGGGAGACTCGACGCATGGGGTTCAGTTGTTCGCGTCCCCCAATCTCAGCAGCGCGCAAGGGCGGACCCAGAGCCAAGCGGTCACCATCATCCTCCAACCTGTGCCGACGAGACTCTGGGCCACCGGTGTCGCCGCCGTTGTCGAATCCATTGCCCGACTCCCCCACCCCGACCGAACTCCGTTTGTCACGCTGGCGCTGACCGGGAACCGCGGGCGGGCGTGGCTGCGAATCAGCCTCGGCGCCACCGCGACAGCCGAGGCGCCATTTGATTTCGAGATCTTCGATTCCGCTAGAGCCTCCCCCGCTACCGACCCGCTCTCCTGGTCGGTCCCGGCCTCCGCGCCGGAAGTTCTCGGCCTGCTGACTGCCCTCGATGCCGTCGCCGAGCACAGTGCGTTTGATTCCACCGCCGCGGCCTTCGACACGACACGTACCTACCTGGCTGAACAGCTCGACAGCCTGCCGCGACCCACCGGCGATCCTCACATCCAGTATCCGACAGCCGCACGGGCGCGGCGCGGCGAGGGGCGAGTCTGGGTGGAGTTCGTCATCGACACGTCCGGTGCGATCCAGGGCGAAACGGTGCGGGTGCTGCTGAGCGACGGCGCTGAATTCTCACAAGCAGCTCTGGACGCCTTGGCTACGCTCCACTATACGCCGGGGATGCGTCGCGGGGCTCGCGTGAAAACACTGGTGCGGTCACCATTCATTTTTCGGATGGCGCCGGATTCCCTACGCCGGGTGCGGGTCCCGTTCACCGTCGAGACTCCGTAGAATGCTGATCGCCTCGGGGACCCCGGCAGCAACTGTCATTCTCTCTTCAACCGAGCGAGCCCGTTCCGCGCCACGACCACAAAGGACTGGAGCTCGGGGTCGGCTCGGCGCCAGACATCGACCACGAACTGGTATGACCGCATCGCCTTGTCACGCTCGCCCAGGCCCTCGGCGATACTGGCCTGCTCCAGTCTGCCAAGGACGAAGAGTGGGCCTTCGCCCCTCCAGACCCAGCGATCCAGGACCGCTCCCGCCTGTCGAGCCTGTCCCTGCGAGGTGAGCAGGCGCGCCTCGATGAGCTTCTCGTAGAAGCAATCGTTCACAATACAGAGCGTGTCCGGAATCGCCTGAAAGAGACGCAAGGCCCGAACCGAATCGGCTCGAGCCAGCGCGAGATACGCGGTGGCGGCCGCGTGGAGGTATCGGTCTTGGAGCTTGCCGCGGGCGCTTCCCTGCATCCGAGTTTCCTGCTCGGCGCGGAGCGCGAACCGCGCCAGCGACGTCGTGTCTCGTCGGGCCAGCCACCAGGGGAGGCCACGCAGTTGCCGGTCGGTGAAGAAGCGCGACATGTACCACGCTGTGCCAGACTCGAGCGCATGTCCATAGGTTGTGGCCCCCAGAGACTCCGGAATGGCCCCAAGGAGCGCGAGGGCACGAAAGGGATCAGCGAAGTTCCAGAACGGCGACGCCTTCGGGTCGAGGAGTAACGGGCGATCCGCCGCGTACGCCTCGTGGAGGTGCCCCCGGAAGGCCAGCGCGTTCGCCAAGAACCGGCGATACATCAGGGTGTCGGTCCAGGGTAAGGCGCCGTTGCCGCTCCGCGTGGTCATCTCTCGTAGGAGCCGGACCGCCGTTTCGCCCGAGTCGGCCCACCAGCCGAGGTGAGCCGTCCCGGCGTCAAGGAGTACCTTGGCGGAGGTGCTGTCGATCACCCGAGCCGTTTCCGGTGCGCGTGCCTGCGCGGGATCGAGCATCAGGGCGGCGAGACGAATCGCCGGCGCATTGACGTCGGTCGGATCGAGCCGCAGGTAGGCGGCGGCATACTGCCGCGCCAGGGCCGTCATGAGGCCGAGCGCGGCGTGGGCGCTCATGGGGTCGAGCGCGAGGAGGCGTCGCCACCACTCCGCCGCCTCTCGGTGCTCGCCACGTCTGGTCGCTGCGACAGACAGCACCTCCAACGCAGTCCGGCATTGGCTCGCCAGCCGGGCCCGCTCCGTCTCCGCCCAGGTCTCGAATTCCCCGCCCCCATTCAGGTAGAAGCCGTCCAGAAATGGTGCGGTGTAGCTCGAGACCGCTCTGGCGGGATCGTTCACCTCCAGCGCAGCGGCGAACGATCCCACATCGCTCGAGATCACGGCGGGATTGAGACGCAGGTGGATCGATCCGAGGAACAGTTCGGGCGCGTGCAGATCACGGCGGAGGGCGTAGCAGGCTTGCTTGAGGAGTCTCCGGCCGTGCTCGGCGTCGGTTTCGGGCCACAGGAAGGCGATGAGCTTGTCGCGGCTGAGGCCGCGATCGCCCGCGGCGGCAAGGAGGGCGAGCAGTGCCAGCGTCTTGCGTTGCTGTGCCGCGCCGGTCCCGGGCAAGCCGCCGATGTCGACCGAGGGTCCGCCGAAGGTCTTGAGGTGAAGCATTTCGCGCCGTTTGACTGGCCTTTGACCGGCTTCTCACCGGGTGCCTTTAACCTAGTCCCCGTACCGTGCAGTAGCCAATCCAGCGAGTACCCACCTGAGGGCCCCAACCTCAATTCAGGAGACGCTCAATGACCCATCGCAAACTTCTCATCGCCACCGCCATGCTCGCCTCTGTCGTCACCACCGCCTGCTCGGACACGACGGCTCCGAAGCAGCCCGTGGCGGGGGGGGTGACAGCAGCGGCGGTCGCCCCGTCGTTGTCGACGTCCTCCCCGCGCAGCGGCGCGGTCCATCTAACGAAGGAGTGCTCCACCTACGCGGGCCAGGCCGGTGATTTCTGCACGATCATCGCGTCGAATGTCGGGCAAATCCCGGTCGGCTCGAGGGTCTTCTACCTCGCCGCGGCGGATCTGGAGCAGGGCACCTACGACGGTGATGTCGAACTCCGCGTGAAGCCAGGCAACGTTGCGTTCGGGCATGTCGTAGTCACCGATCTCTTCAGTACCATTGCCAACACGAACATTGGCAACGCCTCGTTCTCGGGCCGGACCGGGCGGTTCACAGGGTTCCATGCCCAGATCGTCGTCTCGGTCGATATTGATCCCTTGTTGGCAGACTGGAACGGGACGTACAGCTTCAGCCCGCGCGATTGAAGGGCATATCTCTTCAGCGAAGGTGATCTGATCGTATCACAGGTCACCTTTCCTTCGCATCTTGGTGTTCAACTTGCCATCAGGCCTCATTCGGGCCATTCTCGCGGCATCCCCTGAGGCGAGGCTCAGCGCAATCCGTTAGGTGCGGCCCGCGCCGTCGCCCCGGTGCCCCTCGACTGCGGACACACGCATGCTGATCGATTCAGTGCCGTTTGGCACGACCGACTGGAACACTGTTCCCGAGACCGAGCATCGCGGTGAGTCGGGCAGTGCCTATTGGAAAACGCTGGAGCAGGGCAATATCCGCGTGCGCATGGTACGATACAGCCCTGGCTACGTGGCCGATCACTGGTGCCATCGGGGTCACGTCCTGCTGGTGTTGAGCGGGGAGCTGGTCACTGAGTTGCAAGAC
>JBGPIW010000325.1:0-3691 GCA_041485045.1 Gemmatimonadota bacterium
AGCTAACCAGGATCGAAGCTGTTCGAGATGAGTGCGCCCGAACCGTGTTCGGTCTGATGCGGAAGCTTGGCGATCAACGCAGCTAGTCTGACGACGTGTGACTTGCAACCACTGCGCAACTGCGCCGTCTTGCAACTGCTCTTGGGTCTTGTTTCGCTACGCTGATGACTGGGCCTTCAAGGGTAGTGTTGCCTTCGGCAGCAGACTGAAGCTCTTTCTCGTCGCGAACGCATTGTCGAAGCACTTTCCGCAATACACCGGCTTGCCGTGGGCGCCCGCGAACTCGGCGAGGCACCACGCGCAGACTTCTCCCGCGGCGACGCGGGGCGGCAGTTGGTCGGGCATCGGGTGCAATGTGTCACGTGGCGGGGGGCCCCGCCACGGTCAGGCGGCGCGGATCGTTCCGCGCTTGGCTTCCAGCTCGGCCAGCATGCGAAGGTCGCGCTCGATGCGCGTGCGAAGCTCGGGGTGTTCCTCACCCAGGGCGGCGATGGCTTCCGTGAAGATCTCGCGCGCGCCGGAGAAGTTGCCCAGCGCCAGCTCGACGTTGCCGAGCGAGATGAGGGCCTCGACGGCGATCGCGGACTCGCCGGCGCGCATCGCGACCTCGACACTGGTGCGCCAGCTCTCGCGGGCGGCGGCCATCTCGTTGCGATGTTGGTGCAACGTCCCCAGACGCCGCAGTCCGACCGCCTGCGCGGCCCACGCTCCGCACCATGCGGCTTCCGCCACGGCCGCCATGCAGCAGTCCATTGCTTCGCGCACGCGGCCAGCCCGCTCGTGCTGCCGGGCGGCCAGCAGCAGGTCGGCAGTTCGCAGCACGCCATCCAGCGGGGATTTCCCATCCAGCAGGGATTTCTGCTTTACGGTCACCAGTGGCCTCGTCGTCGGGCGGTTCGGAACCCTGAAGCGACTCCGTCAAAATTACCGGCAAACTCAGTGCCAGTCTGTGGCACAGGCTACACCGGGCACGTGGGCCCGGGCCCCGCGTCGAGAGACACGAAGCGCCGGGGATTTACAGTCCCCGGCGCTTCGCGCTCCACTATGCCTGTTTCGCGCGCCGGACGAGGCGAGCGGGGAGGGCGCTTCCCGGTCCTGCATTTCGCCGCTCCCCACCGCCCCTATGCCCGAACACCGTGAAGTTCGGGGGGAGGTGCCAGGTGCTGTGCACGGCACCCGGCCGCCGGCGCGACGCCTGGAGACGCCGCCTTTGCCGGCAAGGAATCCTCCCCTACATCCGCTGCCGAATTCATTGAGCAACAACCAGGCCAACCGCTCATCCACCGCGTCCGCTTTCTGGAACCCCCCGCCGCGACGAGAGTTAGCCTGCGGTGCCTTGCCGCACCATCGGGCTCCACCGCCATCGGCCGTCGTCGGGGCGCCGCAAATGGACTCGCGTCTGATGCTGCACTGCCTCAGCCAGCGGCACGGACCGTCGCGACGCCGTGAAACTGGTCCTCCTCCGTCGAGCCTTTCATCGCCATCGAAGACGACCGTCCACCGGTCACGATCTCGGTGATCTGGTCGAAGTAGGGTACCCCCACGAATTCCTGGTGCCGTACCGCCTCGTAGCCGTCCTTCTCCGCCGCGAATTCCCGTTGCTGCAGCTCCGAGTAGGCAGCCATGCCCCGATCCCGGTAGCCGGTGGCCAGCTCGAACATGGCGTAGTTCATCGCGTGGAACGCCGAGAGGGTGACGAACTGGAATTTGTAGCCCATCGCGCCGATCTCGCGCTGGAATCCCGCGATCTGCTCGTCGGACAGGTGCCGCTTCCAATTGAACGACGGCGAGCAGTTGTAGGCCATCATCTTTCCCGGGAATTTGTCGTGGATCGCGTCTGCAAAGGCGCGCGCCTCGTCCATGTCGGGCTTGCTCGTCTCGAACCACAGGAGGTCGGCATAAGGGGCGTAGGCCAGGCCACGGGAGATCGCCTGCCGGATGCCCGGTTGTACCGCGATGAAGCCTTCCGGTGTCCGGCCGCCGATGATGAACTCGCGGTCATAGGGATCGATGTCGTTGGCGAGGATGGTCGCGCTCAGGGCGTCGGTCCGGGCGATGAGGACCGTCGGCACGTCGAGCACGTCGGCGGCCAGTCGTGCCGCGACGAGCTTGGTGACGAACTCGCTCGTCGGGACCAGCACCTTGCCGCCGAGGTGGCCGCATTTCTTGAGCGAGGCCAGCTGGTCCTCGAAGTGCACGCCGGCGGCCCCTTTCTGAATCATGTGCTTCATGAGCTCGTAGGCGTTGAGCAAGCCGCCGAAGCCCGCCTCGGCATCGGCCACGAGGGGGGCGATCCAGTCGGTATCGCTGCGTCCGTTCAAGTGGTCGAGTTCATCGGCGCGCAGCAGCGCGTTGTTGATGCGCTCGACGAGCCGCGGCACGCTGTCGGCGGGGTAGAGGCTCTGGTCGGGATAGGTCTCGAGGGAGGTGTTCATATCTCCCGCGACCTGCCACCCGGAGATGTAGATCGCTTTCAGGCCCGCCTTGATCTGCTGGACCGCTTGTCCGCCGCTCAGGGCCGATAAGGCGGCCACGAACGGCTCCTCGTGCAGCAGGCGCCATAACTTTTCGGCGCCGACCTCGGCCAGGGTGTAGGTGATCCCGAGCGACCCCCTGAGCCGCCACACGTCTTCCGCGGTATAGGGCCGAGTGATATCGGACCAGCGCGGGCTCGTCGCCCAGCGCCGCTCCAGGTCGGCCACGAATTGCTGCTTTGGCATGCGTCCCCCCCAAGGGCTAGTCGAGATACTCGTACGCCACGGTCGTCAGGAACTCCGGGAAGTCCGTCCCCGTCATCATCCGGTCGAAGAGCTGCGACGCGAGAGCGAACTTGCCGGAGTCGTACCGAGCCGGTCCGAGCTGCTCGCGCAGCTTGTCCAGCTCGTCGGCCATCGTCCGGCGGACCAGGTCCGTCGTGATCCGCCGCCCGTCCGCAAGCTTCGCGCCGTGAGTCACCCACTGCCACACCTGGGTTCGGGAGATCTCGGCCGTGGCGGCGTCTTCCATCAGGTTGTAGATCGGCACGCACCCGACCCCCCGCAGCCATGCCTCGAGGTATTGGATGCCGACGTCGATGTTGGTCCGCAGCCCACCGAAGGTGATCTCCCCCTCCGGCACGGCCAGCAGATCGGCCGCGGTGACGTGCACGTCGGCGCGCGTCACCTGCAGTTGGTGGGAAGCCGCCATCCTGGCGTCAAAGACGCCTCTGGCCACCGGCACCAGCCCTGGATGCGCTACCCAGGTGCCGTCATGCCCGGCATTGACCTCCCGTAGCTTGTCCTGCGTAACCTTGGCGAGGGCGGCCGAGTTGGCCGCCGGATCGTTCTTGATCGGGATCTGGGCCGCCATGCCGCCCATCGCGTGGATGTGGCGGCGATGGCAGGTCTGGATCAACAGGTCGACGTAGGCCTTCAGGAACGCCTTGTCCATGGTCACCGCCGCCCGGTCGGGCAGCAGGAACCGCGGGTCGTTCCGGAATTTCTTGATGAAGCTGAAGATGTAGTCCCAGCGCCCGCAATTGAGGCCCGCCGAGTGCTCGCGCAGCTCCCACAGGATCTCGTGCATCTCGAACGCGGCCAGGATCGTCTCGATCAAGGCGGTCGCCCGGATCGTCCCGCGGGGGATGCCCAGCTCGTTCTGCGCCAGCAGGAAGACGTCGTTCCACAGGCGCGCCTCGAGATGGCTCTCCATC
>JBGPIW010000326.1:0-3680 GCA_041485045.1 Gemmatimonadota bacterium
CCGATACTACCGAATTCTCCGTGCGGCCCTATCACGTGCGGTTCAGTCCCGACTACACGGCACGGCCGACCATCGGCTACGCCCGCGACAATTTCGGCCGCGGCTTCTTCGGCGGCGCCGCGGTCTCACTGTCCGACATGCTCGGCGACCACACGCTGCAGTTTGCCGGCTCGGTAAACGGGCGGATCAGCGAAGCGCAGGTGTTCGCCGCGTACATCAATCAGCGCAATCGGCTGAACTGGGGCGCGGGCGGGTCGCAGACGCCGTACTACTTCTATCTGCCCAGCACCATCGACGTCGTCGACTACGGGGCACCGGGCGGATCGGACAGCGCACTCGTGTATTCGTTGCGCATCCAGCGCTATGTCGTGCGTGACGTGTTCGCCGAGTCCTACTATCCGCTCAGCCGCTTCAGTCGAATCGAGCTCGGCGTCCACGGCGTGAGTTTGGGCGTCGCCACGCTGACGCTGTCGGATGGGTATTTCAGAGGGGCGCCCGGTGACACACGGAACGGGCAGTTCATCGGCTCTGTCGAGGCGGACAGCAATCAGGCGTCGCTGGGGTACGTGCAGCCCAACCTCGCAATCGTCCACGACAACGCGATCTTCAGCTACGTCGGGCCGTTCTCGGGCAGCCGATCGCGTTTCGGCATCTCACCGGCGTTCGGCAACAAGAGATTCACCACGTTCACCGCCGACTACCGCCGCTATCTCTTTTTCCGTCCGTTCACGTTGGCGGTCCGCGGCATGTTCTACGGCAACACCGGACGCAACGCCGACCTGTTCCCGATTTTCGTCGGCAGTACCGAGCTGATTCGCGGTTACACTTCGGGATCGATCATCAACCACGAATGCGCCGCCACCGACGTGGTCACCCCCGGGTTCACCGGCTGCGCCCCGCTCGACCAGCTCATCGGAACGCGGATCGCCGTCGCGAACGTGGAGTTCCGGTTCCCGCTGACCAGGAGCCTGGTGCTCGGATTCCTGCCGGTCGGCTTGCCCCCGATCGAGGGCGCGCTCTTCTACGACGCCGGAGTCGCGTGGCAGTCCGGGAACAAGCTGAAGTGGAATCGCAGCGCAACGGATGATCCCCTGGTGGTGCGCTCGCCCGTGCGCAGCTACGGCGGGTCCATCCGCGTGAACTTCTTGGGGTTCGTCATCCTGCGCTTCGATATCACCAAGCCGTTGAATCGCGCGTACAACAAGGCGTACTGGACGATCAGCCTCGGGCCGACCTTCTAACTCCGCACCGCTGCACCACTTGCCTTGGCCTCGCCGCGTTCCTATCTTGCGGCGAGGTCATTTGCTTCTTCCTCGACTCGTTCCCCTCCTGCTGGTCGCGGCGCTGTGGGGCTGTCGCACTCAGACGCCGGGTGGATCGTCATCGCAATCCGCTGCAGCACCGTCACTTAGGCCAGAAACCGGGCCTGCGGGGCGGCGTACGGGATTTGCGATCCGGGTCGCCGCGAACGGCGGCGCCCCCCTGCTGTATCGTCTCCCCGGCCTCTCCCCGTGGCCCACCCCCCTGCGGGGCCGGCTCCCACCCGTCGAGCAGGTTCTGGGGGTGGATCCCGAGGCTGCCGAGCTGTTCGTTCGCACCGCCAAGCGCGAAGTCCTGGCGCTGGACCTGGAGAGCGGTCGCCTCGACACGGTCGCCACGGACGTACAGCGGGCGACGCTGGGTCCGGATGGCACCGTTTACGCCGTAGATGCAAAGCACCGGGTCACGACCCTCTCCCGGCGCGTCCGCCTCACCTGGCCGCATCCATTGACCGGCGACCCGACCGACCTGTTCGGAGCCTCGAACGAGCGACTCGTCGCCACGGTCGCAGGGGATCAGCCGGCGCTGCTCGTCGCGGCCGCCGACCAGCCGCAGGCGTCGCGGCCACTGACTGCCGAAGGAGACGTGGCGGCAAGTCGATGGGGGGACCTGGTCGCAGTGGCAAGCGACTCGGGTGTGACCTTCCTCGACCCACTGGGGCGGCGCGAGCCGGGATTCGTCCCGATTTCCGATCATCCCCGCGCGCTGATCTTCTCGCCGTCCGGGCACCGGGTGTATGTGGGCAGCAGGGGCGGCTTGGGCCTCGCGGTCATCGACCGATACGCACTCAAAGAGATGGACGGCGTGGCCCTCCCCACGCCGGCCGCTGCGCTGCGACTCGATCCGTTCGGACAGTGGCTGCTCGCCCGTCCCACGCTCGGGGATACGGTTTGGGTCGTCGACCTGCCCATCAAGCAGTTGGTGGGCGGGCTGCCAACGACCTGGCTCGGTGATTTGCCGACCGTTGCGCCCGACGGCTCGTTGCTGCTCCGCCGTGGCGAGGACGTGGTGGCGGTACGGCCAGATTCGCTCCGTGAAACAGGCCGGGTGTCCCAAGGCGCTGCCGATCTGTGGGCCACCACCAGTTGGACACCGCGGGGCGCGTCGACTTCCGCAGACGCGGGCAGCTCGGCCGCAAGCGACTCGGTCGGCAGAGAAGGGCCGCTCTATGTCCAGGTCTCCGTGTCGCGCAACCAGACCTGGTCCCAACAGATGGCGGATGAGCTCACGCGAGCCGGTCTCTCGGCCAAAGTGCTCGCACCGGTGTCGGCCGACGAGGGGTATCGCGTGGTGCTCGGCCCCTATCCCACACGGGATCAGGCCGAGACGATCGGCCGGAAACTCGGCCGCCCCTACTGGATCTACCACCCCGGCGAATGACCCTCCGCGCCCTCCCCCGCTCCAGACTGGACCGGCTGGTGCCGCCGCTGGTGAAGGACGGTGCGCTGGTAGCGCTCGTCCCGATCACCGACGACGCCCGCTGGGCCGCGGAGACCGTGTGGAGTGTCGCCCGCGCGGCGTCCGTGAGCAGCCTGCGTCCGGTGGCGCTCGTGGATCTCTGCCTCGACGCCCCCCTGCTCCACCAGATCAAGAAGGTCGCCCAGGCACCCGGCATCACCGATGCGTTCGCCACCGACGCCGCGCTCAGCGACGTCACGGATCATATCGATGGCGTGCACTTCATTCCGGCGGGGACCCCGGCCGCCGACGTCTCCAGCGTGTTCGCGGCTGCGCGCTGGCGCCGGCTGCAGGCGGGGTTCCGCAGCCAGGAGGCGTTGTTGTTCGTCTGTCTGCCCGCGGAGCGTTTGTCCGAGTTTGGGGCCGAGCCCGATGGCGTGCTCGCGCTCTCTCCGGGAGGCGTCGACCTGGGGACCGTTCAAGGTCGCGCACTGTTGGCCGCCCGCGAGCGCGGCATCGAGCTGCTCGGCGTCATCCGGGAGCGCTGGAGCGCCTCCGCCCCATCGTTGGCGACCCCGCTCGCGGCTCGGCGACGGGTGGTGGGGCCCCGGACGCTGGCCTTCGCAGCGGCGGCGGCGATCATCGGTGCCGTTCTCTTGGCCTCATCGGACAGCTCGCCTTCGGGGCCGAGGACCGCCTCCCGTTCCAGCGTGAGCCGCGAGTCGTTCGGCACCGCGCAGGCGGCCGGGTCCGCAGAATCGCTTGCGGCTCCTGATCCCGCGCTCCCGGTTCTCGCGCGGGCGGACTCCGGGGGATGGACACTGCAGCTCGCCGCCTACGGTGCGCCGGAGCGCGCCCAGAGTCATGTCGACCGGCTCGCCGCGGCGGGGCTTGCCGCGTTCATCAGTCCCCTCGCCCCTGACGCGTCGGGGACGGTGTGGTACCGCGTGCTCGCAGGCGCC
>JBGPIW010000327.1:0-3663 GCA_041485045.1 Gemmatimonadota bacterium
CTCACCGATGTGTTCGATCGCCACGGCATCGAGCCCGCCGGGCACACGGGACCGCGCCGAAAGGAACACGCGCCGGAACCCCTGCCGTTGGGCTTCGGTCAGCCGGCGCTCCAGGCCGGACACCGGCCGCACCTCTCCCCCTAGACCCACTTCGCCCAGGAAGAGCGCGTCCGCCGGGACCGGGCGGTCGTGCACGCTCGACGTCAGCGCCGCGAGGACCGCAAGATCGGTCGATGGCTCGAGCAACCGGACGCCGCCCGTGACGTTCACGAACACGTCGAGCGCCGCGACCGGCAGCCCGCCACGCCGCTCGAGGACGGCGAGCAGGACCGCGAGCCGCCGCTGGTCTAGTCCGGTCGCCACGCGCTGCGGCGTCCCGAACCCGGCCTTGGAGACGAGGGCTTGCACTTCAACGAGCACCGGGCGGGTGCCTTCCATCAACGCCGTCACCGCCGAGCCCGAGATGCCCGCGTGTCGTCCGGCGAGGAACGCCGCGGCCGCGTCCGCCACCGGCTCGAGGCCGGCAGCGGTCATCCGGAATACACCGATCTCATCGACCGAGCCAAAACGGTTCTTCACGGCCCGCAACACGCGGTGATCGAGCGTCGTTTCTCCCTCGAAATACAGGACCGTATCGACGATGTGCTCCAACGTCCGGGGACCGGCGATGCCGCCACCTTTGGTCACGTGGCCCACCAGGAACACCGCGGGCCCCGCCTCCTTCGCGAAGCGCATCAGCCGCGCGGCGCATTCGCGCACCTGGCCGACATTTCCCGGCGCGCCCTCGAGCGCCTCCGTGTACGTCGTCTGAATCGAGTCGAGGAACAGGGCCTGGGCCTGTACGGCGCCCGCGTGATGCAGGATCGCCTCCAGGTTCGTCTCCCCCAGCACGTGGACCGCTCCGGCATCGGCGTCGAGCCGGTCGGCACGCAAGCGCAGCTGCTCGGGCGACTCCTCCCCCGACACGTACAGGGTACGCACGCCGGCCGATTCCAGCCGCGCGGCGACCTGCAAGAGCAGCGTCGATTTGCCGATCCCCGGTTCACCTCCCACCAGGATCACAGAGGAAGGGACGATGCCCCCACCGAGGACGAAATCGAACTCGGCGAGACCGGTCTGCCATCGCATCGCTTCCACACTTCCGACGGCGGACAGGCGGACGGGCGGTCGGTCGAAGGTGCCGGCACCGCCGACCGCCCGTCCGCCCGTCCGCTTCTTGCCCACCGGCTCCTCCGCGAGGGTATTCCACGCCCCGCACGCATCGCAGCGCCCCGCCCACTTGGGCTGCTCCGCACCGCACTCGGTGCACCGGAATACCGAGACGGGCTTAGGCACGGGCGGCCTCGGGCGGCGCGGTGCGATGCGACCGGTTGTCGAAGCGGGTGTATTCTTTTTTGAAGTACAGCTCAACCGTTCCCGTCGGCCCGTTGCGCTGCTTCCCGACGATCAGCTCGGCCAGCCCTTCGATGTTGTTGCCGTCCTTGTCGGTCGGGCCCTCGTACATCTCAGGACGATAGATGAAACAGACGAGATCGGCGTCCTGCTCGATCGCGCCGGACTCCCGCAGATCCGAGAGCTGGGGGCGGCGACCCTCGCCGGTGCGTTGCTCGGGGGCGCGCGAGAGCTGCGACAACGCCACCACCGGGACATCGAGCTCTTTCGCCAGCGCTTTCAGCGAGCGGGAGATGTAGGAGATCTCCTGCTGGCGGTTCTCGACGCTCGATGGCCCCTGCATGAGCTGGAGGTAATCCACGACCACGATGCCGATGTCGTGCTCGGCCTTGAGGCGGCGCGCCTTGGACCGCATCGCGAGCGGTGTGAGCGCGGCCGAATCGTCGATCCAGATCGGGGCGGTACCGAGCAGTCCTGCGGCGCGAGCCAGTTTGGGGTAGTCGTCGTCCCGCAGGGCCCCGCGCCGCAGCCGCTGGGCGTCCACCAGTCCCTCGGAGCACAGCAGCCGCTGAACGAGCGCTTCCTTCGACATCTCCAGCGAGAAGATGGCCACTCCGACCTGGTGCTCGATCGCCGCGTGTTGCACGCAGTTCAGCACCAGGGACGTCTTCCCCATGGAGGGGCGGGCCGCGATGATCACCAGATCGCCCCGTTGAAACCCCGCCGTCAGCCGGTCGAGATCGATGAAACCGCTCGCCACCCCGGTGACGATGCCCTGCCCGCCCTGGAGCTGTTCGATGCGCTCCATGGTCGGCCAGATCAGCTCTTTCAACCGCGAGAAGTCCTCGGAGCGGCGGAATTGCGCCACCTGGAACACCCGGTGCTCGGCGTTGTCGAGCACCTCGCCGGAGTCGCCTCTCCCCTCGTAGACGTCCTGGATGATCTCGGTCGCGGCCTCCACCAGGCGCCGCAGCACCGCCTTGTCGCGCACGATGCGGGTGTGGTACTCGACGTTCGCCGCGGTCGGCACGACGTCGATCAGGGTAGCGATGTACTCCATCCCCCCGGCCCGCTCGAGATCCCCCCGCTTGCCCAGCTCGTCGCGCAGCGTGACCGGGTCGATCACGTCTCCGTGCTCGGTGAGGCTCACCATCGCCCGGAACAAGGTCCGGTGCGCCTCCTTGTAGAACATCGTGTCGTCGAGAAACTCGGCGCCCTTGAGCGCCGCATCCTGGTCGAGCAACATGGCGCCGAGCACGGCCTGCTCGGCGTCGTTGCTCCAGGGCGCACGGCGCCCGGCGAAATCGAGATCAGCCGTCGAGGAGACGGTGGGCGATGCGGACGTCATCCCAGGTCGGTTTCTTCCAGTTCGGGTTGCGGAGCAACGCGGCGGGGTGGTAGGTGACGATGACCGGGGTGCCCCGGAACCGGTGCACCTTGGTCCGCAACGCCCCCAGCGACTGTTTCGTGTTCAACAGCGTCTGCGCGGCGGTGTTCCCCATGGCGAGGATCACTTTCGGCTGCAGGATCTCCAGCTGCCGGTACAGGTACGGCACGCAGGCGGCGATCTCGTCGTACTGCGGCGTGCGGTTCTGCGGTGGACGGCATTTCACCACGTTACAGATGTAGACCTGCTCTCGTGCCAGCCCGATCGCGGCCAGGATCTTGGTGAGCAGCTCGCCCGCCTGCCCCACGAAGGGCCGCCCCGTTTCGTCCTCGGTCCTTCCCGGTCCCTCGCCGATACAGACCAGCCTGGCGTTGTCGGGCCCTTCGCCCGGCACGGTATTCCGGCGTGCCTCGCACAGCCGGCACCGAGTGCACGACGCCACCAGTTCTGCGACGGCCCCCAGGGTCGTGATCTGCTGCAGGGGGTCCGCGGCGAAAAGGTCGCGCGCCGGTGGATCGTAGCTGATACCCGCCGGCGGGAGCTCGCCCGGCCTCGACTGGGGAGCGCCTGACCCCGGGAGCGAGCCCGGGGTGGGGCCAAGATCGGTCCGCGCATCAGCTGGTTGGGGCACGACTGTAGGGGAATCCCCGGACGGCGGCAGCGCCACCGCGTCCGTTCCAAGCAGCCGTTGCTGTTCCAGGTAGGCGCGCGCCAGAGCCCGCCCGTCGCTCACGTCAACTCGTGCTCCACCGTCTCGAGGATTCGCTGCGCCACGTCCCGCTTATCGAGCAAAGGAAGCTTCAGAGGCGCTCCCGATCGCCCGAGCAGCGTGACTTTATTCGTGGTCACCTCGAACCCCGCACCGGGCTCTAGCGCGTCGTTCA
>JBGPIW010000328.1:0-3657 GCA_041485045.1 Gemmatimonadota bacterium
GGCTGCGGGCGCCGAGAGCGTCATGATGGGCTCGATGCTCGCCGGCACGGAAGAGAGCCCGGGCGAATCGTTCCTGCTCGAAGGCCGGCGCTTCAAGGTGATCCGCGGCATGGGCAGCCTCTCGGCGATGGAGGAGGGCTCCGCCGACCGCTATTTCCAGGAGGGCGAGGTGAGTCCCTCGAAGCTCGTCCCGGAAGGAATTGAAGGGCGCGTCCCCTATCGCGGGCCGGTGGGCGATGTGCTGTTTCAGATGATCGGCGGGCTGCGCAGCGGCATGGGCTATTGCGGCGTTGCGACGATGACGAAGCTGCGCACCGAAACCGAGTTCATCCGCATCACCTCCGCGGGTTTGCGCGAGTCCCATCCGCACGACGTCGTGGTCACCCGGGAAGCGCCCAACTACAGCCTCTGATCGACCCGCCTGGCGGTCCCGCGCTTGACACGTCGGGAGCCGCGGTCTACTCTAGCGCCCGATTCCGATGTGATCCCAAACTCCGCCCGAGGGTGCGCATGGATCTGTTCCGACGGAAAAGCGTCACCGATCTCCAGAAGGAAGCGGAGACCGACCACAGTCTGAAGCGCGCCCTCGGCGCGCTCAACCTGACCACGTTGGGCATCGGCGCCATCATCGGCACCGGGATCTTCGTCCTGACCGGGACGGTGGCGGCGCTGAACTCCGGACCGGCGGTCGTGCTGTCGTTCGCCATTGCCGGCGTGGCATCGATCTTCGCGGCCCTGTGCTACTCCGAGTTCGCATCGCTCGTGCCGATGGCGGGCAGCGCCTATACCTACGGCTACGCCACGCTGGGTGAGCTGATCGCGTGGATCATCGGGTGGGACCTGATTCTCGAGTACGCGCTCGGCGCCGTCACCGTGGCGATCGGGTGGTCCGGTTACGTGGTGAGCTTCCTGCACGATATCGGTATCAACGTGCCCTGTGCCCTCTCCGCGGCGCGGGGCACGGTGGTCGCCTGCGCGGATGGCTCGCAGTCCACCGCGATCTTCAACCTGCCCGCCGTCATCATCATTGCCCTCGTCACCGCGCTGCTCGTCATCGGGATCAAGGAGTCCGCGAACGTCAACTCCTTCATCGTGATCGTGAAGGTTGCCGTGGTGCTGCTGTTCATCGTTGGGGCCGCCCATGCGGTGAATTCGGCCAACTGGCATCCGTTCATCCCGCCCCAGACCGTCAAAGACGGCGTTCCGGCGGCCGGGGAGTTCGGGTGGAGCGGCGTCTTCACCGGTGCGGCGATCGTGTTCTTCGCCTATATCGGGTTCGATGCGGTGAGTACCGCCGCGCAGGAGGCCAAGAACCCGCAGAAGGACATGCCGATCGGGATCATCGGGTCCCTGCTCATCTGTACGGTCTTGTATATCCTCGTCTCCGGCATCGCGACCGGCATCATGAGCTACAAGGAGCTGAACGTTCCCGACCCGATCGCCGTAGTCGCCGATCACGCCGGGCTGGGCTGGATGTCCACGTTGATCAAGCTCGGCGCCATCGCTGGCCTGTCGTCGGTGATCCTGGTCATGCTGCTCGGGCAGTCACGCGTGTTCTGGACGATGTCCAAAGACGGTCTCCTGCCGCAGTTCGTCAACAAGATCCATCCGAAGTTCCAGACCCCGTACATCACCTCCATCGTCACGGGGATAGGCGTCGCCTTCTTCGCGGCGATTCTGCCGATTCGCGATGCGGCCAGCTTGGTCTCCATCGGCACGCTGCTGGCGTTCGTCATCGTGTCGATCGGCATCCTGGTGTTGCGGGTCCGCGAGCCGAACCTCCCCCGCGCGTTCAAGACGCCGCTCGTGTGGTTCGTGGCGCCGGCCGGCGCGTTTTCGGCAGCCTACCTGATGAAAGCGTTGCCGCCCGTGACCTGGGAGCGGTTGATCATCTGGTTCGGGATCGGCATGGTGGTGTACGCCGTCTACGGGTATCGCAACTCGAAGCTGACCAAGCAGGCTTGACAGCCTGAGTCGGAATTCTGGAATCGGCGGCCGGCCTCGAACAGCGGGGCCGGCCGCTCGCATTTGGCCATCCGCACCGCGCATATTCCGAAACGATGTCCACACGCGTACGCACCCGTATCGGCTACTTCACCCTCTGGACCCTGCTGGGGCTGGTCTTTTCGACGCAGCTCTATCTCGCCGATCAGCGTTTCTCGACGCACCCATCCACCTGGTGGCAGGCGCTGCGGTTCGAGCTGCCGGCGTGGTACCTGTGGGGGGTGCTGGCGCTCGTGGTCCGGGCGTTCGCGCGGCGTTTTCGCATCGACCGGGCGAACTGGGAGCGCGCCGTCCCGATCCACTTCGGCGCGAGCCTCTGGCTGAGCGCCCTGCACCTGATCGCGGCAACCGGAGTCCAGGTCCTCCTGCAGAGCGGCGCGCCCGCCTCCTATCTCACCCGGCTGGTGGACAACTTTGCCTCGTCGTATCACTGGAACCTGCTCATCTATTGGGCGATCGTCGCTTTGGTGCACGCGCGCGACTATGCGCGGGACGCCCAGGAGCACCGCGTGCGCGCCGCGGAGCTCGAGACGAGCGTCGC
The DNA here is from genome assembly GCA_041485045.1 of Gemmatimonadota bacterium. GTDB lineage: Bacteria > Gemmatimonadota > Gemmatimonadetes > Gemmatimonadales > GWC2-71-9 > DASTHG01. The sequence continues at coordinate 2,546 of JBGPIW010000328.1, forward strand.
CGAGGCGCGCCTCCAGGCGCTCACCTTGCAGCTGCGGCCGCACTTCCTCTTCAACACGCTGAATGCGATCGCCGAGCTGATCCACGAAGACCCGGATGCGGCCGAGCGCATGGTCGGGCGGCTCGCCGACCTGCTCCGGCGCACGCTCGAGACCGACGGATCGGCCGAAGTGTCCCTCGCCACCGAGCTGGAGCTCGTCGATCGCTACCTCGACATCGAAGTGGTCCGCTTCCAGGACCGGCTGCGGGTCCACTGGGAGGTGGCGGGCAACGCGCGGGCCGCGCAGGTGCCCGTGATGATCCTGCTGCCGCTGGTCGAGAACGCGGTCCGCCACGGCGTGTCCTCCCGACCCGGTCCGGGGGAAGTGGGTATCCGGGCGCGGCGCGACGCCGATACGTTGCGGCTCGAAGTTTGGGATGACGGGCCGGGGCTGGATGCTTCGGCGCGCAGCGAGACGGGGCCGCGGCGCGGGATCGGCCTCGCGAACACGCGGGCTCGCCTGACGCAGCTCTATGGCGATACGCACCGCTTCGAGCTCATCGACGGGACGCCGGCCGGCCTCGTCGTCCGGGTGTCGCTGCCGTACCGCGAGGAGCGCGTCGCGTGACGATCCGGGCACTGCTGGTGGAGGACGAGCCGCTCGCGCTGCGGCGTTTGCGACGCCTGCTGCGCGACGAAGCGGACGTAAAGGTAGTCGGGGCCTGCGGCGATGCCCCCGCCGCGCGCGCGGCGATCCAGACCCTGGCGCCCGACCTGGTCCTCCTCGACGTGCACCTCCCCGGTGCCGACGGGTTGTCCGTGCTGGAGCGGTTGCCGGTCGAGCGGCGGCCCGCCGTTATTTTCGTGACGGCGTACGAACGATACGCCGTGCCGGCGTTCGCGCAGGAGGCGGTCGACTACCTCCTCAAGCCGATCGACCCGGAGCGGTTCCGGACCGCGCTGGCGCGTGCCCGGCGCCGGCTGGCCCGGCGCGAGCGGGCCGCGGGCGACGGCGCCCCGCTGGCCCGGATTCTGGTGCGCGAACGAGGCCGGGCGTTCTTCGTGCGGGTGGAGGAGGTCGACTGGTTCGAGGCCGACGGCAACTACGTGCGCCTCCACCTGGGACGGGCGAC
>JBGPIW010000329.1:0-3648 GCA_041485045.1 Gemmatimonadota bacterium
ATCCACCGTGCAGGCAGCCAGCGCGAGCGCCAGGACGCCGACGAGTGGCAGTTGGCGGGGGTATCGGATCATGTGGGAAAACTAATACGTGTAGGTGAGCGTGAGAGTGGCGGTGCGGACCGGCTCGAGCACCCGCGGGGCAAGATTGTAGATGTAGTTGAGGACGTTCGCCACCTTCACGTGCACCGCGAGCCGCTGGACGGACCAGCTCGCCCGCACGTCGAGCACTTTGCCGGGAAGCTGGGGATCGCCGGGGAAGAGCGGGTCTTGCCGCTCGAACCGGCTGGAGAAGCGGAAGTCGCCGCCGATTCCGAAAGCGTGCACGGCATAGTCGGCGCTCAGCGTCAACAGGTGCCGGGGCCGATACAACAGCGGCCGCTCCGGAACGGTGTCATGCGCCAGCTCGCGGGCGTCCAGCAGCTGATAGGCGAGCGTCGCCGTCACGTGCGACGCGGGCAGCGTGGCCGCCACCGACAGGTCGAGGCCCAGCAACCGGGCCCGCTCCACATTCTGGAATTGAATCACCAGGGCTGAATCGTTGAACACCGGCTCGATCAACTGGTGCGCCCGCGTGAAGAACAGCGCAGCGTCGCCCCGGAGCCACGATCGTGGCGTCCAGGTGCGGCCTACCTCGGCCGACCACCCGTCCTCCGCCTGGAGGGCTGGGTTGGGGATCACGCGGAAGCTGAGGGCGTACGTCGTCACGAATCGCTCGGCCAGGCTCGGGGCGCGGTACGCGCGGCCCAGGGAGGCGCGCCAGCTTCCGGTGGCCGTGGGCCAGACCGCGCCGGCCCGGGGACTCACGAACGCGGTGATGCCTCCGCCGTCCACGTCGAGAAAATCGCCGCGCGCCCCGATCGTCATCCGCACTTGCCCCGCCGTCTGCTCAGCATCGGCGTACGCCGAATACGCACCCTCGATGTGCGTGCGACCGCCCCCCGCCGTATCGCCTGAGAACACGTTGCTCCAGACGTCGGAGCGCGTGAGCTCCAGCCCGGCCGTGACGACGTGGCGCGGGTCGGGGCGGCTCACCATCCGGCCTTCGACGCCGATGCGGTTGGCGATGGCGAAATCCGCGGTAGAGAGCGGGGGCTGGCGCCGGGGGTAGGCGTCCGTGAAGCGGGTGCGTCCCCAGCTCGCCCGGGCCATCCATGCGGTCCGCTCCGAGGGTGTCCGGGTGACCAGGGCGGTCAAGTAACCCTTGTCGGAGCGGGTGCGGTTGCCGCGATTCGCGGTGTCGATGAGAAACGGTTGAAAGGCCTGGCCCTGATCGACGCAGTGGCCACTCACGCACCACGGCTCGGGTACCCCATACTGGTCGCTGGCCCAGGCACCGGAGACGTTGACGAGCGTCGCCGGCTCCGGGCGCCATTCTCCTTTGCCCGACATCTGCCAGTGATCGGCGCGGTCCTGTTGCCGGTAGCCGTCGGAGTGACGGGCGCCCGCCGAGACCCCGGCGCGCACGGTGCCGTGGCCGTAGGAGCCGGAGAGGTCAAGCCCGTCCTGGACGCCGGTGTGGTTTCGGAAGGCCCACGCCGCATGCGGCGGATTGGCGAACACCCCGCCCGTGATCCGCACCCGGGCGTGCCATGCCTCCGGCGTCTCCCGCGTGATGATGTTGACGACGCCGCCGAACGCCGACGAGCCGTACAGTGCCGAGCCCGCGCCCTTGACGACTTCGACGCGCGCGATCTGGTCCACCGGGACGAGATCCCAGTTTATGCCGCCGCGGTCACCCTGATTGGCGGGAACCCCGTCCACCAGGAGCAGCACGCGGCTGCCCAGACCCTGGACGAAGCCAGAGGAGCCCCGCACGTTGACCTGCCCCGCGATGAACTGGACGCCGGGCGCCTTGTCCACCGCCTCGTCGATCGTGTTGACGGCGCGTTGGGTGATCTGCTGCTCGCTGACGAGTGCCACGCTGGTGACCGCCTGGTCCAGCAGCTGAGAGCGCTTTGCTGCGGTCACGATGGTCGGCGAGACGATGATGGGGCGCATCGGGAGGCGAAGATCCATACGAACGGAGTCTCCCTCTGCGATGACGACGGTATCGCGGATCGCGTCAAAGCCGATCAGCGCGGCGTCGATTGCCAGCCATCCCGCCGGCAGCGAATCGAACCGATACGCGCCGCTCCCGTCGGTGTAGCGGACTGCGATCTCCCGGATTCCTCCGGCGCGGGTGAGCGCGCGAACGCGCACGCGATCCAGGCGGTGGCCGGCCGTGTCCGTGACCGTGCCGTGGACCACCCCCGTCGCCTGAGCGCCGAGGCGCGCGCAGACGAGGAGCGCCAATGCGATCGCCGCTCGGACGGTCACGGGTGGAGGGGCGAAGCGGGGAAGAAATAGGATACCGGATGCATGTTCGTGAAATCGACGGTGAAATCCACGCCGGTCACCGCGCCGGCGACCGCGACCGTCCCGATCTTGCTCGTATCCATGGGGTCGCGGTAGTGGCCGGCCTCGCGCAATAGGCTGTCGGCGTTCTGCGGCGACAGCGTCCCCAGCTTTTTCCAGGCCGCCAAGACCCAGTGATAGGTCCCCGCCGGGAGCGCGAGCGTGTACGGCTGCGGCGTGGCGCGGGAGGCGCTGTCGAGGTGCAGGGTCGGCGGGGAGAGCGGCTGGAACGTGAACAGATCGCCTTGATTCGCGGGAAACGTCGCATAGGCGACGACGTAGACGACGTCCGTGGAATCGGGCAACGCGCCCCGGAATGTCACCGTGCCGCAGATGCCGAGGAACCCGGGCGGGCACGATGATTGTGGGAGGAGGCCTTCGTCGCACGCGAGCGCGGCGAGGACGACCGCGAGCAGCGCGGCGCGGGACCGGCTCGTCGTCATGCTTCCCAATCTGCGGTCGTGTGTCCCGACGTCAACTTGACCCCCCTCGCGGCGGGGAATAACGTAGGTTGCGCCATGCCGATCTACGAATTCCGCTGCGCCCGATGCCGCAAACGGTTCAGTTATTCGATGCCGATCAGCCAGCATGGGCGCAAGCGTCCGACCTGTCCGAAGTGCGGCGCGCGGGAGGTGGAGCCCGTGCTCTCGGCCTTTTTCGCCAAGACCGTCCGCAAGAGCTGACCCGGGTGTTCGAGCGTCTGCGGGATGCCGTCCGAGCCGCGCTCGATGCGGCCACCCCGCCGGGAGACCTGCGCGATCTCGCCCGGCAGATGGGGGAGGCGGTGGTCGACGCGAAGGTCGCGGTGCGGGAGATGCGGGAGGCGCTGACGCGCACCGAGCTCGAGCTGGCGGCCGAGAGCCAGCGGCTGGGAGATGCCGAGCGGCGCGGCCGGCTGGCGGCCGAGATCCAGGATCAGGAGACGGTGCAGGTCGCCGAGCGGTTCGCGGTGCGCCATCGCGAGCGCGTGGGAGTGCTGGAGCGGAAGCTGGCGGCGCAACGCGAGGAGCTGGGGTTGGCCGAGCGCGATCTGGGAGAGATGCAGGCCCAGCTCAAGGCCGCCGATCGGGACCGGCCCCTCGGGGTCGGCGAGAGCAGCGCCGAGCGGGCGTGGCGCGACATCCAGGCCGCGGGCGGGGCCCGGCCAGACGTGGATCTCCAGAGCGAGCTGCTCAAGGCCGATATCGACCGCGTGGCCCGAGAGCAGACGGCCGACGAGCAGCTCGACCTCTTGAAGAAAAAACTCGGAAAGAA
>JBGPIW010000330.1:0-3640 GCA_041485045.1 Gemmatimonadota bacterium
GGTCAGGGTGTATCCGGCCGCCGCGCTATCGATCGTCAGGTTGTTGAACGTAGCCAAACCGCTCGCGATGGGCTGCGTTTTCGTGCCGCCGAGGGCCCCGCTCTTGGGATTTGTCCCGAGGGCTACGGTGATGTTGCCGGTGGCGCCCGTGACGCGGTTGCCGCCCGCGTCCTGCACCTCGACCTGCACCGCGGGCGCAATGGTCGTGCCGCCCGCCGTGTTGGTCGGCTGCACGAAGAACGCCAGCTTTGTCGCCCCGCCGATCGCGATGTTGAAGGCCTGGGAACTGGCGCCGGTCAGGCCTCCCCCTGCCGCCGTCAGCGTGTAGCCGGTCCCATCCTGATCGATGCTCAGATCGGAGAACGTGGCGAGCCCGTTCACCGCGGCCTTGGGGATTGTCCCCGTGAGCGTGCCAGACGCCGGGTTGGTGCCGATCGCGAGCGTGATGCTGGTGCTCGCGGACGTGACACGGTTGCCACCCAGATCCCGCACTTCCACCTCGACGGCGGGCGTGATGGTCGCCCCGCCCGCCGTGTTGGTCGGCTGCACCCGGAAGCCCAGCTTGGCAGCCGGCCCGACGGAGATATTGAACGCGTTGGAGCTCGCCCCGGTGAGACCTGTGGCGGAGACCGCCAGCGTGTAGCCGGTGCCCGCGCTGTCGATCGACAGAGTACTGAAGGCCGCGACTCCGCTGGCGGCGGCCACACTCTTCGTGCCGCCGAGGGCTCCGTTGTTCGGGTTGGTCCCGATGGCTACCGTCACTGGGTTTGTGGCGATGGTGACGCGGTTCCCGCCGGCATCACGAACTTCGACCTGCACAGCGGGAGCGATCGTGGCACCGCCGGAGGCGTTCGAGGGCGGCACGAGAATCCCGAGCTGCGCGGCCGATCCCACGCTGACGTTGAACGTGTTCGACGTGGCTCCGGCGAGCCCCGACGCCGTGACGGTCAGGGTGTAGCCGGCCGCCGCGCTGTCCACCGTCAGATCGTCGAAGGAGGCCACGCCGGAGGATGCCGCCCGGACCTTCGTTCCGCCGAGCGTTCCGTTCTTGGGTTTGGCGCCGATGGCGATGGTGATGCTGTTGCTCGCGGATGGCACGCGATTGCCCGCCGCGTCCTGCACCTCGACCTGGACCGCAGGCGCGATCGTCGCCCCGCCGGTCGTGCCGGTCGGCTGAGCGATGACGGCGAGCTTCGTCGCCGCCCCAATCACAATGGCGAACGACGTCGACGTCGCGGTTCCGAGCGTGGGCGATGCCGTGACCTGCAGCGTATACCCGGCGCCGATCTTGTCGATGCTCAGGTCGTTGAATGCCGCGGCCCCGTTCGAAACAGGCTGCGTTGTCGTTCCCGACAAGGTCCCGCCCGACGGATTCGTGGCGATGGCGATGGTGACGGTGCCGACGAAGCCGGTCGCCAGATTTCCAAAGGGGTCTTGCGCGGACACCACCAAGCCCGGGGCAAAGACGTTGCCGGCGGCGGCGTCTGAGGGCTGACTCGTAAACACCAGCTGGCTCGCGGTGCCGGCGCTCACGGTGACGCTCGCCGTCTGGGTAACCGCGACGGAGCCAACCGTTGCCGATACGGCTTTGACTTCCGCTACCGTCGAGCTGACGGTGCCCGTGGCCACTCCGCCGGCGCCCGTCGGGGCGGCGGGCTGGTTTACGGAATTCCCCGACCCGGAAACGGCCAGCACGACGCTCTTCCCCGGGACCGCATTCCCGAAGGCATCGCGCACCGTCACCGTGATCGTGGCCAGGCTCCCGCCCCCGCTCGCCGTGATCGTTGCCGGCGTCGCGGTCACGGTGGATTGGGTTTGTGAGACGGGTCCGGGGTCGACGGTGATGGTGCCGGATGTGTCCCCCTTGAGGCTTCCGGCCGTTGCGGTGAGGCTGTACCCCGTGCCGCTGCGATTCAGCACGAGATTGGCGAACGTGGCAACGCCCGCCACCGCATTCACGGTGGTCGCGCCTGAGAGCGCCGCGCCGCCGGGGTTCGCTGCGAGCGCGATGCTCACGCTCCCCACGAACGACGCCGCCGTGTTGCCCGCGGCATCGAGCGCCGTGACCTGGACCGCCGGAGACAGCGGAGCCCCGGCCGTCGCTACGCCTGACACCGGCGCCAGGGTGAGGCGCGCTGGCGCCGTGCCGAGGCCGGATCCATCTCCCCCGCAGGCGACCAGCAGCAACGCTGCGCCAAGGCTCGTCTTGCGGTAGCGCGTCATATTCCGGACCTCAGCCAACTCGCCATATCACCCCTTCGCCTGTCGGATCCAACCCGCCCCGAAACAACGTAAATTGCCGAGCGGCAACGTAATAGGATGCAGGATACATACCAGGGAGGCAGTATTCGGGACCTTCGCCCGTTCGCCCGGCTGGCCCTCGCCGGGGCGCTGACCTTCATACTCGTCGCCACCCTGTCGCCCACGTCCTCCGAGCGACCCGAGTTCGCCGGGTGCTTCATCTGCGGCACCCGCGCGTGGGCGGACATCATCGCCAACGTGCTGCTCTACGCCCCCCTGGGCGCCGCGCTGGCGCTGGCCGGCTGGACCGGTACCAGACCGGTCGTCTTCGGGTTCGTCCTCTCCTGCGTCATCGAGTTCGCGCAGATCCTGATCCCCGGCCGGGACCCGAGTCTCACGGACGTGTGCTGCAACACCATCGGGGCAGCGGCCGGCCAGGGTGCGGTGTGGCTGGTCGATTGCGCCCTCCTGTGGAAGCCCCAGAGGCTCGGGCGCCTGTCGCTCCTCGCTGCCGGCGCGGCACTGGGGGTCTTCACATTGACGGCCCGGCTGCTGGCTCCGGCGCCGCTCGCCCCGCCATTCACCGTCTCGGTCAACGCCGCTATTCCCGAAATGTCCTGGTACCGCGGTCGCGTGCTCGGCATCCGCTCGGGCGGCGTCATGGTGCGACCCGGTCGCGTGCTCGACAGTACCGTGGCGCGCGGCCTCCTCGAAGGAGGCGACACGTTGGACCTCGACGTGATCGCCGGACCCCCCGTTCGCAGCCTCGCGCCGATGTTCCTGATCCAGGACCGGTCCGGCGAGGAGGTGCTGCTCGTCGGCCCCGACAGGGACGACCTGGTACTGCGTTACCGCCCACGTGCCGCGCTCGTGGGACTGGATCGTCCCGACGTTCGCCTGCGTCACGCATTCGCCGGCGTCTCGCGCGGGGATACGCTCCATGTGACCGTCCGGCGCGTCGGCTCCGGCGCCTGCCTGTCGCTGAACGCGGTCGCTTCCCCGCAGTGCAGCGCGTACTCCCTGGGGAGCGGTTGGGCGCTGATCTTTTATCCGCGCCACCTTCCCGCGTGGATGATCTCGCTGCTCGAGGCGTCGTGGGTGGCGGGTCTCAGCATTCCCATCGGCCTGTGGGCGAGCAGGCGCCATGAGACAGGAATCGCGCTCGCGGTGCTCGCCGCGGGGCTCTTCGTCATCCCATCTCAGACCGGACTCGCGCACACGCCGGTTCACGAAGTTCTGGGCGCCGGGCTCGGCGTCCTGTCGGGAAGGATCATCAACGCCAGGCTCCGCGCGACCCGGCTCAGGCGGTCGGCCGGGTGAGCAGAAATACGTCGAACGCGGGACCGGTCCGCGGCGCGGGACGCGTCACCCGGCCCAGCGGCACCGGCGGGACCACACC
>JBGPIW010000331.1:0-3636 GCA_041485045.1 Gemmatimonadota bacterium
ACTCGTGCTGGCCGCCCACATGGGAGAGCGCGCGCAAGAGCCGCAGCTCCGCGCCCTCCAGAGCGATGGACTGGATGGCATCGAGGTGCGGCACCCGAGCCATCCGCCACGCGTGGAATCGCGACTCACCAAGCTCGCCCGCCGTCTCGATCTCGCCATCTCCGGCGGTTCCGACTGGCACGGGGAGTCCAATGGCGGATCCTCTCACGCGCCACTGGGGGGCATGCAGGTCCCGCTCGAATGGCTGGAAGCACTGGAACAGCGCAAGGCGAAGGCAGACCTCCTGCGGAGTAAACCGTCATGAGCGATGTGCTGACGATCGGCAAGCAGGCCCCGGATTTCACGGCAGAGGCGTCCGACGGCAAGACCTATCGGCTCGCCGACCTGCTGCGCCGGACGCACGTGGCGCTGGTGTTCTATCCCGGCAACAACACCCCCGGGTGAAACCGCCAACTCTCCGCCGTGCGCGATGAGATGACCAAGTTCGAGCAAGCCGGGATCCAGCCCCTCGGCGTGAATCCCGCGAGCACCGACAGTCACCGGAAGTACGCCGAGAAGATGCGGTTCAACTTTCCGCTCCTGTCGGATCCCGATCGGGCCATCGCCCGGGCGTATCACGCGCTGAAGGACGATGGCGCGGGGATCGCCCGGACCGTGTACCTCGTGGGGCGGGACGGTACCGTGCGGTTCGCCCAGCGCGGCGCGCCACCCCCGGACGACGTCATCGCGGCCCTGGAGGCGGGCGGACGTGGCGGGTGAGCTGGGCGGTCGGGTGGCGCTGATCACCGGCGTAGGGCGAGTAGGGCAGATCGGCCACGCGGTGGCCACGGGGCTCGGCGCGGCGGGTGCCCGGCTCGTCCTGGCCGACCGGAGCGCCGAGACATTGGACGAGCGCGTGCGGGAGTACGCCACCGCTCGGGTGGAAGCCGTGTCGTCACCGGGGGACCTCACCGACCCGCGCGCCGCGCGCGCGGCGGTGGGGCTGGCCGAGGCCCGGTTCGGCGGACTCGACATCGTGGTCAATGTGGCAGGTGGCCTCACGACCTACGGGCCGTTCGAGGGCATCGACATCGCCGCGTTCGAGCGCGAGGTCGCCATCAACCTCCGCACGACGTTCTGCGTGTCCCAGGCGGCCATTCCGTCCCTGCGACGGCGCGGTGGCGGGGCGATCGTCAACTTCGCCTCCATCGCCGTCCTGCAGCCGCAACCCAACCTCGCCGCGTACGCCGCGGCCAAGGGCGGTGTCGCGGCGCTGACGCGGGCGCTGGCACGAGAGCTTCGGGACGACGGGATCCGGGTGAACGCGCTGGCACCGGAAGCGGTTCGCACGTCCACCAATCTCCAGGACATGGGATCAGACGCGAGGTACGTGGAAATGGCGGACCTGGTGCGCACCGTGTTGTGGCTCGTCATGGACGGTGCGCGCATGGTGACCGGGCAGGTCCTCCCGCTCGTCGCGGAGCAGCACTGACCCATGGAGCTCATCGGACGTGTGGCGCTCGTGACCGGCGCGGGCCGCCGGCTCGGAGCCGCGATCGCCGCAGGGCTGGCCCGGGCGGGTTGCGACGTCGCCGTGCACCACCACGCCTCCGCCGACGGGGCAGAGGAGACGCTCCGGTCGGTGCGCGACGCCGGGCGGCGGGGGGAGCGGTTCGCGGCCGACCTGCGCGATCCCACGGCGGCCCGCGAGCTGCCCGGCCGGGTGGTCGAGACGTTCGGCCGCCTCGACGTGTTGGTCAATTCCGCCGCGGTGATGTTGCGGCGCGAATTCGAGTCCATCACCCCGCAGGACTGGAACGACACGCTGGCGCTCAACCTGTCGGCGGCGCTCTTTACGGCCCAGGGGGCCGCGCCGCACCTGCGGCGGACGCATGGCAAGATCGTCAACCTCGCCGACCTCGCCGCCTACGAAGTGTGGCCGGACTACCTTCCCTTGAACGTCAGCAAAGCGGGCGTCGTCATGCTGACGCAGGGTCTCGCCCGAGTGCTGGCCCCCGAGGTGACGGTGAACGCGATCGCCCCCGGGGCCGTCCTCCCTCCGGACGATTGGCCCGCCGCAGCGCGGGATCATCTCGCCGCCACCACCCCGCTGCGGCGACTTGGGACGCCGGCCGACGTGATGCAGGCCGTGCTGTTCCTGCTCGCGAGCGATTACGTCACCGGAATTGTCGTCCCCGTGGACGGCGGCCGCCTGGTGCGATGAGCGACGCTCCTGCGGAGATGCGGGATGTCGTGGTGGTGGGCGGCGGCTGCTACGGGTCGTTTTACGCGACCCAGCTCGCCAAGGCCAAAGCCCGTGGCAAGGCCCGGTTCCGGACGGTCGTGATCGTGGACCGCGACGCGCGCTGCCGGGCGCGGCTCGAGCTGCCTGAGGCCGACGATCGGACGTTCGTCACGAGCGAGTGGGATGCGTTCTTCGACCACCATCTCGCTGCCGCCCGTCCCACCGCGGCGGGAGCGGCTCCCGACTACGTCGTGCCGTCGCCGCACATGTCCCACCTGATGTTTGAATGGCTGGTGCGTCGGACGCGGACCCGGTTTCCCGGGCGTCACGTAGAGGTGGTCCCGGTCCCGGACTCGCTCGGCACGCCGTACGACCGTACGGCGGCCGACCATACCCGCTATGTCTCCTTCGCCGATTGGATCTGTCCCACGCACTGTATCGAACCCGCTGTCTGTCCGGCGATCGCGGCACCGCGCTCGTGGGAGATGCCGGAAGCCGTGCGTGCGCTGGCCGATCGCCTGCGGTCGCAGGGGGAGTCCGTGGCGGGTCCGGCGCTGTTCGTGTGCCGCCATCACGTATATGGGGTCGGGACCTTCGCGGTGGACGCGGTGCTCGATGGTGAGCGTCTAGTGGCCGAGGCTGCGGCAGCCCGTGGCACGGCGGACGTGCTCGTGGGGACCGTGAGCGCGTGTCATGGCGCGTTGAACGTCCTGCGAATCGGCCCTCAGCCATCAGCACCGATAGCTGATGGCTGAGGGCTGATAGCCGCCAGGTGACCCCGGAAGCCCGTCGGCGCCAATTGGAGCAGGCCCGCGAGCTGTTCAACGCCGGAGAGTACTGGCTCGCCCACGAGGCCCTGGAAACCGTCTGGCGTTCTATAATAGACGAAGCGGAGCGACGGCCGTGGCAGGGGTTGATTCAAGCCGCGGCGGCGCTGCTGCACCGGGCGCGCGGCAACCGGCATGGGACGGTGGTGGTCGGTGCGGCAGCGCTCCGAAAACTGGCCGGGCCCCAGCATCCGGCAGTCGAGTTCGAAACCGTGCGGTTCCGCGCCATCCTGGAGCGGGCCCTGGTGGGGGAGGGAGATCCCCCGCGATTGGATTTCCGAGCCGATGGCTGATACGACACCGCAGAGCTACGACGTGATCATCGTGGGCGCGGGCCCCGCGGGGCTGTGCGCCGCGATGTACGCCGGTCGGGGGATGCTCAAAGCCCTCACGATCGAGCGCGGCGCCCCGGGCGGCGAGCTGCTGAACACCGATCTCGTCGAAGACTACATCGGGTTCGAGAGCGTCAAGGGCTGGGAGCTCGCCCAGAAGTTCGGAGACCACGCCAAGAAGTTCGGGGCCGAAATCGTCACCGACACCGTGGAACAGGTCCGGCGGGCGCCCGACGGCTGGTTCGACGTCACC
>JBGPIW010000332.1:0-3623 GCA_041485045.1 Gemmatimonadota bacterium
ACGAACCGGCGACTCCTCTTGGCCGGGGGGTGGCGGCCCAGCTTCTCGATCAAGATCCGCTTCGTGGGCGAGGTGGACGGCAAGAAGAAGACGGAGCTCCTGTCCGGGGCGCGCTGCCTGTGGATGCCGGCCCTGTGGGACGAGCCCTTCGGGCTCACGACGATCGAGGCGTTGTTCTCCGGCACGCCGGTGCTCGCCACGAAGCGCGGGGCGCTGCCCGAAGTCCTCACCGGAGAGGTCGGCGCGCTGTGCGACACGCTGGACGAGATGGTCGAGGCGTCGCGCACCATCGCCTCGCGCAAGCCGGAGGCCTGCCGGGCGCACGCCGAACGATACTTCACGCATCGCGCGATGGCGGAGGAGTATGTGCGGGTGTATCAGCATCTGACGGAGACCGGAGCCCTGCCACCGGGAACGGCGACGCCCTGGACGGCTTGATCAGACGAGCTGGTAGTTGCGGAACTCGAAGATCCGTTCGCCGGTGATCCGCTCGATCCAATCCGACAGGTAGAACCGCAGGTGTTCGAACCGGAAGTGGCGCGGCCCGATGCGGCGCTCCGGGTCCGTCATCCGCTCGCGCATCCAATCCTGCGCCGCCTGCGGGTGAGATCCGCTGAAACGCCTCAGCAGCGGGAGCCACTCGAGATATCCCCGCTCTTGCTCCCGCGCGGAGCGCTCGCGGCTCCAGGGGTAAATGGTCTTGGAGATCTCGAGCTTCTCTCTGATCGCGCGCGCCGGGCGGGCCCACCCGTAGTGAAACATCGCGGCGTCGGTCGCGCGCGCGCGAATCTTCCGGTATGCGGGACCGACCCGGAACCCCTGCGCGCCCTGGTAGGGCCGGATGTCCTTGCCGAGCCGGATGCAGCGCACCTCCCGGCGGTACCAGCGGCGGTTGGTGGCCACGGTGTCGAAGCCGCCGTAAAAGTGGAGGTAGCGCACAAGCAACCCCTCGACGCGCGGATCGGCGTCCCACTCCCGCGTCCGGTCCAGCAGGATCCGCGCTCCGTCCTCGTGCAGCACCTCGTCCGCCTGGATGTAGATCCCCCAGCTCCCCCGGCAGGCCGCCATGGCCTTCAGGGTCTCCTGCGAGAGCATCATGTTCTTCCTCGTGAAGTCCCACTCGCTGTCCACGATGCGGACTCGGCGGTCGTTCACGGAGGCGACGAGGTCGCGTGTCTCGTCCTCGGATTTCCCCACGTTCACCACCACCTCGTCGCACACCGCGAGCACGGAGTGGATGGCGGGGACGATGGGGAAATCGAGCTTCACCGCGTTCCGGACGATGGTGAAACCGGAGAGCATCACGCGGCGGGCCCGAACTGGAGGTTGTACAAGCGCCGGTACAGACCGTCCCGCGCCAGGAGCTCGTCGTGGCTGCCGCGCTCCACGATACGCCCTTCGGCGAGCACTAGGATCCGGTCCGCGTGCTGCACCGTGGCGAGGCGGTGCGCGATGACGAGCACCGTACGGTGCTGCATCAGACGGTCGATGGCCTCCTGTACCAGCCGCTCCGACTCGGTGTCGAGCGCACTGGTCGCTTCGTCGAGGATGAGGATCGGGGGATCGCGCAGCAGCGCGCGCGCGATGGCGATGCGCTGGCGCTGACCGCCCGACAGCCGCGTGCCCCGCTCGCCCAGCACCGTGCGGTAGCCCTCGGGGAGCCGCTCGATGAACTCGGCGGCGTTTGCGGCGCGGGCGGCCGCCTGCACCTGCTCGAGCGTGTAGTCGTGCTTGCCGTAGGCGATGTTGGCGAGCACGGTGTCGTTCAGCAGGATCGTCTCCTGCGACACGATCCCCATGAGATGGCGGAGCGAGGACCGGGTGTAGCGGGTGATCGGCACGCCGTCCAGCAGGATGGCGCCGCTCGTCGGCTCGTAAAAGCGGGGCAGCAGGTCCACCAGCGTCGTCTTCCCCGCCCCCGACGGCCCGACGATCGCCACGACATCCCCGCGGCGCACCTCGAGGTCCACGTCGCGCAGCACCGCTGCGTCGTGCCCGTAGGCGAACGACACGCCGCGGTACTCGATCCGCTCGGCGAACCGGGCGGGTGTCTCGCCCGGGCGGTCGGTCTCCTCGGAGGGAAGATCGAGCACCTCGAACACGCGATCGGCGGCGGCGGAGGCGCCGGCCATGATCCCGGGGTAGTTCGAGATGGACTTGATCGGCGAGTTGAGCCGGAGCGCCACGATGAGGAAGGTGATCAGCTCCTCGGGTCCGAGGCCGCGCGTGGCTTGCAGGGCAAGCAGCGTCCCGTACCACAGGATGGCGACGATCATCATGCCGCCGAATACCTCGCTGACGGGACTCGTGAGGCTGGAGAAGCGTTGGGCGCGTAGCACCCGTTTCCGGAACCGGGTGGCCAGCTCCTGAAACCGTCCGGTCTCGTACGCCTCGGCGGTGTAGGCGCGCACCAGCTTCACCGAGCCGACCATTTCACTGACGTGCGCGGTCAGCTCGCCGCGCTCAGCGGCCACCTCGCGCGAGCGTCGCCGCAGGCGCCGCACCAGCGGCCGGATCACGAAGAGGAGGATGGGCGCGAACGCCAGGGCGACGAGCGTGAGCCGCGGCGACAGGCCAAGCATGATCCCGAGATAGACCACCATCATCACGCAGTTCTGGATCAGCGACGCGAGCGCAGCGCTCACGGCGGTTTTCACCTGATCTGCGTCGGTGATGAGCCGGGCCACGGTTTGGCCGGCCTTGGTGCGCTGGAAGAAGCTCAGCGGCAGGGTCTGCAGGTGCCGGAACAGGCGGACCCGCAGGTCGCGCACCACGCCCTCCTGGATCACCACCGACCAGTAGGCGGAGAGGTATTCGAGCGCGTTCTTGAATACCAGCGCTGCGAGGAGCACGACGACCACGTTGCGCAGCGCGACCGCCGGCTCGCCGGTGGTGAGGAATGGACCGGAGATCTTCCGCAGCAGCGCTTGCACCGCCGAGCCGCCGTCGGCCGCGATGGCGGGCTGGTGGAACAACGTGCGCAGGAAGGGAATCATCAGGACGAACGTGAAACCGTCCAACACCGAGGCCACGATCGTGGCGCCGATGGTGGCGGCGAACAGCGGCACATACGGACGGAGCAGGTGGAGGAGGCGCGCCCCGCGCCCCTCGGCCATCTAGCGCGCTCCTCGCCCAGACCGCCGCGGCGTGAGCAGGGCGACGGGGAGGATCACCTCTTCGGGACTCACGCCGCCGTGCAGGAACGAACCGCGATAACGCGCCTGGTATTCGCGCAGCTTCGTGGGGTACACGAAGAACCGGTCGCCGGTGGCGAGCAGCAGCCGCACTCCCAGGCCGAGCGCGGGCAGGCCCCAGGCCTTGAGGTCATCCACCGCGATCGCCGCCTCGGGGTCTTCGGCGCGGAGGTCTTCCCCGAACTTGTAGCGCAGGTTCGCGGTGGCATCGCGCTTGGCGAACACCGTGGCGGGCGTCTCGCAATGGATCGACCCGTGATCGGTCGTGAGCAGCACGGTCACGCCGCGTCGCTCGGCTTCCTCCAGCGCGGCGCGCAGCGGGGATCGCTCGAACCAGGTGCGGGTCAGACTGCGCAAGGCGGCGGTGTCGCGCGCCACCTCGTACAGGATGGCGCTCTCGGAGCGCCCGTGGGTGAGGAGGTCAATGAA
>JBGPIW010000333.1:0-3620 GCA_041485045.1 Gemmatimonadota bacterium
CGACGGACCACAACAAGCGTTTCATGGATAGGCTCCGGAAAACGGTCGGCATGGCATGAAGACCCGCGAAGAGGTTCAACAGGGACGCGGACAAAGATGCCCGCGACCCGGGGCTTGTCAATCGGGCGACGGCGAAGGTGTCGCATGAGCGCGCCGCCACAACACGAACACCGGGATTCCGGCGAGCAGGATGCCCACGTCCACCGCCGAAGCCACCGGCTGCGACACGAAATAGTTGCCGAGCAGAAACAACGAGGCGACGAGGAACACCCCCGGCACCACCGGATAGCCCCAGGTGCGGTACGGCCGTGGGAGGTCCGGCCGCCGCCGGCGCAGTACGTAGATGGCCGCCACCGCGAGCGCATAGAAGGGCCAGATGCCGATCACGAACTGGTCGGCCAGCTGGGTAAAGGTCCGCACCAGCACGAACACCATTCCGAGGACGGCGGTCAGCACGATCGCGGCGCCTGGGGCGCCGGTCTTCGGGTCCACTCGGGCGATGACCGCGGGGAACAGCCCGTCCTCCGCCAACGCGTAGAAGATGCGGGGGGAGGTCATCATGGAGCCGTTGAGTGTGCCGAACGTGCTCACGGCGACGGCCGCCGATACGGCCGCGACGCCCGCGGCGCCGAACAGCAGCTGCGCCGAGTCGGCGGCGACGAGCTCGGCGTCTTTCATGCGGCCGATCGGGATCAAGTGGAGGTACACCAGGTTCGCGCCGAGATAGAGCACCACTACCACGGCGGTCCCGATGAGCAGTGCCCGCGGCAGGTTGCGTTGGGGATCGCGTACCTCGCCGCCGACGAACGCCAGATCGGCCCAGCCGTCGTACGCCCACAGAATCGACACGAGAGCGAGGAGCACGGGCGAGAGAGCGACCGGCGCGGCGCCGCCCGCCGCCCCGCTCGCTGCCGGTCCGGCGCCCCCGAGCAGGAATCCCAGGACGATCAGGGCGAGGAGCGCCGCCACCTTGAAAACGGTGGAGACGTTCTGGAGCAGCGCCCCGCGATGAATGCCGCGATAATTCACCGCCGCCACGACGGCGACGTAGCCCGCGGCGAGCAGCTGCTCCGCGTGCAACGACAGGCCGGCCACCGGGGCGGCGGGATCGATCCCCAGGAGGCGCAGCGTGTACGCCGAGGCCGTGATGGAGATCGCCCCGAACGCCCCCGGCCGGATGACGAGCAGCTCGGCCCACCCGAAGAGGAACGCGGGCAACGGCCCAAACCCCTCCCGGATGAACACATAGATGCCGCCGGAGCGGGGGAAGCTCGCGGCAAGCTCGGCGTAGGTCAGCGCCCCGCACAACGCCACGATGCCGCCCACCACCCAGAGCCCGAAGAACGCCGCCACGTCCTCCACGCGAGCTGCGATGGCGGCGGGCGTGCGGAAGATCCCGCTGCCGATGGTGGAACCGACGGCGACCGCGACCGCGCTCCACAAGCCGAGCCGGCGCGGCAGCCGTTCGCCGAACGTATCACTCGAAGTGTGCATGGACCGGGGAATATACATTTCCCGCATCATGTCACGACATTTTCGCGTCCTCGCCTGGACCGCCGCCGGCGCCGCCTATCTGCTCATCGTGCTGGGCGCCGTGGTCCGCATCACCGGAGCCGGCCTCGGCTGCGGCGATGACTGGCCCGTGTGCCACGGCCGCCTCTTCCCCTCGTTTGCCGACATCAAGACGCTCATCGAATGGAACCACCGACTGGTGGCGGCGCTCGTCTCGACCCTGGTCCTGTTGCTGGCGGGAGCCACCTGGTGGGAACGCAGGCACGCGACACGCGGAACGGCGCCGGGTCGGGCCGGCTATCTCGCCTTCGGGTTACTGGTCATTCAGGTGCTGCTCGGCGCCGTCACGGTGAAGTTGCGGCTTCCCCCCTGGACGGTGATCCTGCATCTGGGCACGGCGATGATGCTGCTGGCCACACTGATCGTCGCCGCACGCGGGCCGCTCACGATATCAGGTCGCACCCCAGGACCCCCGGGCTTACGCCCGGGGTTAGGTGCGGCCGCGCTGGGCTTCGTTACCGTCCTGTTCGGGGGGCTCACCGCGAACCTGGGTGCGGCTACCGCGTGTGTGGGGTTCCCGCTGTGCAATGGGCAGGTGTTCCCGGACGGGAACTACCTCCAGTACATCCAGTGGACGCACCGCCTGCTGGCGTACGGACTCTTCATCTACGTACTGATCTGGGCGCTCCGCGCGCGCCGGCCCGGGCCGACGCTGGCGCTCGCGCTCATCGTGCTTCAGCTGGGGGTGGCGGCGGCAATGGTGTTGCGCATGCTCCCGCCACCGCTCCGGGCCGCCCACGTCGCCGTTGGCGCGGCGCTCTGGGCCGTCCTGGTTGTCACCGTGGTCCCAAAGCACGACGGGCACCCGAATGCCGGGCGCCCGTCATGACGGCCTGGTGCGGCGACTTTACGTAACGACGACCTTGACCGAGTCGGTGAGCCCGGCCCCGCTCACGATGATAAACGTCGTCCCGGGGGCCACTCCGCTGACCACCGCGCGGGTCGACGTGGCAGGAACCGGCGCGTAGGTCGCGTCCAGGGCGACTCCCGCCGTTGCACTGGCCCGCGACGAGAAGGACACGGGCTCCGCGAGAGAGAGCGAACGCCCGTCGATGACGGACGCGGTCACCGTTGCCGTCGCGCCCACCGCCAGGTCCAACTCCGCGAAATCCAGTGCGATGGCCGCAGGGGTGCCATCTTGATCCGACAGTGGATCACTCTTGCAGGCGGCCGCCATCGCGGCGAGCCCGACCAGGACGCCGATGAGTCCCGTGAAACGTGAGTGCATGCGTACCTCGCAGGATGGTCTGACAGCCATGGTCTGACAGCCTTAGAAACGTTGCACGTCCTTGACCGCCTCGGGGCCCAGCAGATCGGCCCAATCCGGGCGGCTCACCTCGCGCCGGTCGTTCGTATAGATCAGACTGTAGTTGCCGAACCGCGTCTGATCGAGGAAGACGAACATGAGCTCCCGGGTCCGCGTGTATTTCCAGACCTCGTACGGCGCCGTGCTCCCGGCCTGGGGGCGTTGCAGCCTGTCGTCCGGCTCACCGTACTTGATGAAAATGCGACCGCGATCGGTCCGCCACCCCGGGGTCTCCGACGCCCCGCCCTCCCGAAACCGCCGAGTCGCTTCGTCAATGCGCCGATAGAAGGCGTCCAGCTCCTGATTCGCCGCGGTTCCGGGCGTCGGGTCGCGCTTGGCCCAAAACTGGCGCAGGTACCCCCGCTTGCCTTCGACCGTCAGCCCCGAGAAAATCCCCTGCTCGTCGGACCGCATGAGGTAAATCAGCGGGTCGTAGGCCGAGTCGAGCTGGGCCTCGCTCATCGCATCGAACCGGGACGGGGGCGGCCCGGACGCGACCCCGGCCGCCGCCCGCTCGGTCTCGAACCCCGTCATCCCGAATTCCGCTGCCCGCGTGATACTCGAGTCCGCGCCCGCCGCCTGGATCTCCAACGCGTAGCGACCGGGGGGGAGACCAGCCAGATCCAGCATCTCTTGCTGGAGACCTCCGCCGACAGGCAGCGTCACGGATCGGGCCGGGACCGCGACCACCTGTCCACCATCGGGGCGCCGTACCCGCACGACCAGGGAAACCGTCTCCGCC
>JBGPIW010000334.1:0-3603 GCA_041485045.1 Gemmatimonadota bacterium
CACCTGCTGGTAGGAGCCGTCGGCGGCCTGCCGCAGGAAAAGGCCGATCAGGAACGACCACACACCGCCGAGCAGGTCGCCCAGCAGCACGCGGACACCGCCCGTGACCATGAGCAGCGTGCCGAAGGCAGTCCCCACGCGTGCCGCGGTCCGCGTCGCCCGCACCAGGTCCCCGTGCCGGCGCCACA
Source organism: Gemmatimonadota bacterium (assembly GCA_041485045.1). Classification (GTDB taxonomy): domain Bacteria; phylum Gemmatimonadota; class Gemmatimonadetes; order Gemmatimonadales; family GWC2-71-9; genus DASTHG01. The sequence goes on from JBGPIW010000334.1 coordinate 189, forward strand.
ACAGGGCGCGGAACACTCGGCCGCCGTCCAGCGGAAACGCGGGGAGCAGGTTGAACGCGGCGAGCAGCAGATTGACCGCCCCGAGATAGGCGAGCACGGTCACCGCCGCCGCGGGCCATCCGCCCGCCAGCGCCGACGCGGCGAAGGCGGCGGCCGCAATCGCGATGCTCGCCAGCGGTCCGGCGATCGCCATCGCCAGCTCGGCCTTGGCGCTCGACGGCTCGGCGCCCATCTCCGCCACGCCGCCGAAGACAAAGAGCGTGATGCCCTCTATGGGGATGTGATGCCGGCGGGCGATCAGCGCGTGGGAGAGCTCGTGGACGACGATGGAGGCGAACAGCCCCAGCGCTCCCACGACGCCCATGGTCCAGTACGTGGTGCGCGACAGGCCGGGACGCCAGACGGGGAACAGTTGCGCCGCGAGCGACCAGGCGATGAGCACGGCGATCGGGAACCAACTCGGATCGAGCCGGATCGGGATGCCGCGAAAGCTGAACAACCGAAGGCGTGGGAGCGTCATAAGGCCTCCACGACCAGCCTACTCGGCTCGACCTAAGATTCGCGTGAAGCGAGCGTTAGAACTTGGGAGAAGAGCCTCCGAGCTTCTGGCGCCTCCAGTAGTTTGATTGCCGATGGTCCTCCATTGGCGGGTCGCGGCAGTGTCGTGCGCCATCGCGCTGGCCAACCCGGGCGCCGGGCAGGGGCAGGTCCCGAGCGCGGAGCTACGTGCCGAACTCGAACAGCGGCTCGCGAGCGAGCGCCCTGCGGGCTGGAACGCCTCCCTGTGGGCGGTGGTCCAGCGATTCTATGCCGCCCGAGATCTGCGACCTGCATGGACCGCCGATCGTCCGGACGCACGTCTCACGGATCTCTTGGCCAGGCTCCAGCAAGCCGAGACTCAGGGACTCGACTCCGCCGACTACGGGATGCTCCGTCCTCACCCCGACAGCCTCGTTCTGCTCGACCTCCTCGCCACCGCCGCGTTGCTCCACTACGCCTCGGATCTCGCCTTCGGCCGCGTGATCCCCGCGGTCGTCGACACCATGTGGGCCGCCGCCCCCCGGAGCCTGGATCTGCTCGGCCGACTCGGCACGGCGATCGATTCGGATCGAGTGGGCCCGGCCCTGGATGACCTGGCACCTCCACAGGAAGCCGCGGTGCGTTTGCGGGCCGCCCTGGCGCGGTATCGGGCCATCGCCCGGCAAGGCGGGTGGCCGGAAGTCCCGCCGGGTCCGCCTCTTCTCTTGGGCGACACCGGCTCCGCCGTGCCGCTGCTGCGCCGGCGGCTGGAAGTCACTGGCGACCTTGCCGCCGGGGGACCGGCCGGCGTCTTCGATAGCGCGGTGGCGGACGGCGTGCGACACGCGCAAGCGCGGCTCGGCCTCACTCCGGACGGCGTCGCTGGAGCGGCCACGGTCGCCGCGCTCAACGTCCCCATCCAGGAACGGATCCGGCAGATCGAGCTGAACCTCGAGCGCTGGCGCTGGCTGCCGCGCGATCTGGGCGCCCGCTATCTCATGATCAACTCCGCGGGGTTCTCCTTGGAGGTCGTCGACTCCGGCCGTGTGGTGTTCACGGGCCGCATCATCGCCGGCCGGGTCGACTGGCCCACGCCGATCGTGAGCAGCCGACTGACCGAGGTCACGTTCAGCCCGCGCTGGACCATCCCGCAGAGCATCGCGATCCAGGAGGTTCTGCCGGCGGCACGGCGGGATCCCGAGTACCTCCTTCGCGAAGGGATCCATGTATTGAGCGACACGACGGCGGAAGCGGTGGAGCTGGAAGTCGGCACGATTGCCTGGGAGAGGATTCCCGATAGCTCCTTCGCGTTCCGATTGTGGCAGGAGCCCGGGCCGCGGAATCCGCTCGGGCGGATCCGGTTCACGATACCCAACCGCTTCGGCGTGGCGTTGCACGATACGCCGGAGCCCCGGTTGTTCGGCGCATTGGCGCGGGCTTTCAGTCATGGGTGCGTGCGCGTGGCGGACGCGGAGCGACTGGCCATCTACGTCCTGCGCGACGTCCCGGGGTGGACGCCCGACTGGATCCGGGCCGCGGCTCAGCTGCCAGCCGAGTGGCGCGTGCCCGCTCCCGATTCGATGCCCACGTATCTGGGTTATTGGACCGCGTGGGTCGACCCCGTCGGAACGGTGGAGTTCCGGGCGGACCTCTACGGTTGGGATGCGGAGCTGGAATCGGCGCTCGCCGCCCGAAGGCAGCCGTGACGGAGCGTCCCTTCTGGCAGGTACCCATCGGGGCGCTGCTCGCGAAGCTGGAAGCGGCCCCCGCCGGTCTCTCCGGCTCCGAAGCGGCCCGGCGGCTGGCCGCCGCGGGCCCGAATCTGCTACGGATCCACCACGAGGCGACGTTCGTCCCGCTGCTGCTGTCGCGGTTCAAGAACCCGCTCGTCATTCTGCTGGTCGCCGCCAGCGCCATCGCCGCCCTCACGGGGGACGTGACCAGCTTCGTGATCATCGTCCTCGCGGTCGTGCTCAGCGTGGCCCTGGACACCGTCCAGGAGTATCGGGCCGGGCAGGCCGCCGAGGGGCTGCGGCAATCGGTGGCCATGCGCAGCGTCGTCCTCCGCGACGGGCGGGAGTGCGACGTCCCCGCGAGCGAGATCGTGCCGGGAGATGTGGTCATCCTGTGCGCCGGCGACCTCGTCCCGGCGGACGGACGGGTGCTCGAGGCGCGCGATTGTTTCGTCAACCAAGCGCTGCTGACGGGCGAGCCCTACCCCGTCGAAAAAGACTCGCGGGAACAGGGAGACCCGGACGCCCAGCTGGCCGATGCCACCGGTGCCCTGTTCATGGGCACCTCAGTGGTGAGTGGCTCGGCGCGCATGCTGGTGTGCCGCACCGGACGGAACACCGCGCTGGGGGAGATTGGCGAGAGCCTCCAGAAGCACCCCCCACCGAGCGCGTTCGAGGTCGGGACTCGCCATTTCGGGCTGCTGATCCTGCGACTCGTGGTGCTGATGGTGCTGTTCGTGATCATCGTCAACCTGGCCCGGCACCGGCCGTGGCTCGAATCGTTTCTCTTCGCGGTGGCGCTCGCCGTGGGGCTCACCCCCGAACTGCTGCCGATGGTCGTCTCCGTCACGCTGTCGCGCGGCGCGCTGCGGATGGCCGCCAAGAAGGTCATCGTGAAGCGGCTCGCCGCGATTCACGACCTGGGCAGCATGACCGTGCTGTGCACCGACAAGACCGGCACGCTGACCGAAGCGCGCATCCGGCTGGAGCGGCACCTCGATCCCTCGGGCCGCGACAGTGCGCGGCTGCTCGAGCTCGCCTACTTGAACAGCCACTTCCAGGCCGGGCTCAAGACCCCGCTCGACGACGCGATCTTGCGCCACACGGAAGTCGCCATCGCCGGCTGGAGAAAGGTGGATGAGTTGCCCTTCGATTTCGAGCGG
>JBGPIW010000335.1:0-3600 GCA_041485045.1 Gemmatimonadota bacterium
GGCTCGCGCGAATGCCGCGAGCAGACGGGCGGCCCGCTCCACGTCCGCCAGCGCCACCATCTCATTCGGGCTGTGCATGTAGCGGTTGGGCACCGAGACCAGGCCCGTGGGGATGCCGCGCACGGCGTTGTGGATCGCGTCGGCGTCGGTGCCGGTATCGCGCGGGGCGGCCTGGACGGTGTAGGGGATCTGTTCGTCCGTCGCACAGCGCACCAGCAGGTCGAACACCACCGGGTGGACCGCCGAGCCGCGCGAAAACACCGGGCCGCCGCCCAACTTGTGATCGCCGCCCTGCTTCTTATCGGCGCCGGGCCAGTCGGTGGAATGCGTGACGTCCACGACCAGCGCCACCTGGGGGTCGATTCCGACGGCGGACGTACGGGCGCCGCCGCCCGTGTACGCGATCTCCTCCCGCGTCGTCGCCACTGCGAACACAGCCGCGTGGGGAGGGCGCTGGTTGGCCAGCAGGCGCAGCGCTTCCGCGACCACGTAGGCGCCGATGCGGTTGTCGATGCTGCGCGACACGATCCGCTCGCCCGGAAACTCCAAGCTCTGGGCGTCGAGCACCGCGGGATCACCGACGTGGACGCGCGCCAGCGCCTCCTCCTTCGTGGCCGCGCCGATGTCGATCCACAGGTCGGTGATCTGGCTGACCTTGTCGAACTCTTCCTTCTTCATCAGGTGCGGCGCCTTCTTGCCGATGACGCCGCGCACCGGGCCCGCGGGCCCGACCACCACCACCCGCTGCCCCACCAGGACCTGCGAATCCCAGCCGCCGATCCCCGCGAAGTAGCAGAAGCCTTCGTCGTCGATGTGTGTGATCTGCAGCCCGATCTCGTCGATGTGCCCGGCGAACATCAGCCGCGGGCTTCCCTTCGGGTTCACGATGCCCACCGAATTGCCGTGCACGTCGGGGCGCATCTCATCGGCGAACGCCCGCACCTCCTCGCGCCACACGCGGGCGGGCCCGGTTTCGAAGCCGGAGGGGCCCGGGGAATCGAGTAGCCGTTTCAGAAAATCGTGCGACGACTTGGTCATGGCAGGGACGCAAAGAGAAAGATGGGGAGCGGGCCCACCAGGCGGACGCGCCGCCGGATGCTGTCGGCCGCCGAGCGGGTCGCGAACGTCGCCTGGAACCCGGAGCGCACGGGGATCACGTCGGCCGTCACCTGGCCGTCGGGAGCGATCGTGAACGTGAACACGGCCGAGTAGGCGGTCCACGGCGCGCCCTGCTTGAAGATGAAGTTGCCCATCGAGTAGGCGATCGGCTTCCCGCGATACCACTCTACGGGCTGCAGCACGTGCGGGTGGTGTCCCAGGCACAGGTCGGCACCCGCGTCGATCGCCCCTTCGAGGAAGGCGCGCAGCGGCTCGTCGGGATGGTCCGACAGCTCGGTGCCGGCGTGAATGCTGACGACGACGAAATCGGCCGCGCCCGATGCCTTGATCCGGCGGATCGCCGGATACAGCCATCCGCTGTCGGCGTACGCGATGTAGTGCGACCCGATGTGCGAGTAAAACCGTCCCGGCGCGGGGTTGTAGGCGCGGGTGACGGCGAAGAAGGCCACGCGCCAGCCGTTGCGCACGATGATCGCCGGCTGATGCGCGTCGGCCAGGGTGCGCCCGGTGCCGACGTGCGGCAAGTGCACGCGGTCGAGCTGCCTCACCGTCTCGAACACCCCGGTGAGCCCCGCGTCCCAGGCGTGGTTGTTGGCCGTGCTGACGACGTCGAAGCCGGCGCCGACCAGGGCGTCGGCCGCGATGGGGGGCGCGCTGAAGACCGGACTCCCGGTGTGCTCATAGGGGTGCCCCACCGGGGCGATGGGGCTCTCGAGGTTGCCGAACATGATGTCGGCCGCCGCCAGGGTGTCGCGCACCGCAGCGAACGGATAGCCCGTGTCGCCCTTGAGGAGGTAGTCCCACGTCACCGCCCGGCCCAGGTTCAGGTCGCCCACGGCGTAGAGCCGCAGCGTGCCCCGGACGGCGGGCGCGGGTGCGGATTGCTGGACCACCGCAAGCAGCGACGCCAGGATCCAAGTCTGCACGGGTCCTCGAAGGCTAGGTCACGATCTTCAACGGAGCATCAACGCCAGGAGTCGCGCGGCCTGTATGAGCCGCGGACCGGGCCGCGAAGTATAGGCGTTCCCGTCGAGGAATTCGACACCCCCGGAAAAGAGCCGCAGCGCATCAACATCCCGCACGGCGGCGGCCTCCTGCCGGGCACGCGGAACGTCGAATCCGCACAACGCCACGATGACCTTTTCCGGCCCGAGCGCGGCCAGCTCCCTCCAGGGACGCGCGGCCGAGCGCGCGCCGGCGGTGTTGCCGACGTCCTGGCCCCCGGCGATCGCCACGAGCTCGGGGACCCAGTGGCCGGCGACGTAGGGTGGGTCGAGCCATTCGAGGACGAGAACCGTGGGGTGTGGGGTTGTGGGGGCGTGGGATGCGACCTGCCGCAGGCGATAGCGCAATCCAGCGACCAGCTCGTCCGCCTCGTCGCGCAGGCCGATCGCAGCGCCGACGGTCAACATGTCACCGAAGACGGCGTCGAGGGTGTGGGCGTGCATGGTGACGACCGTCGGCCGCGGAGAGAGCGCAGCCGCGGCGTGCGCGAGGTCGTCGCCGCCCACGGCGCACACGTCACACAGCGACTGGCCGATGAGGACATCGGGGCGGAGTGCCGCGAGCCGCGGGACGTCGATTGAGATCGGAGATCGGCCGGCCGCGAGCGCCGTACGGACCGCGCGGTCGATGTCGCCCGAGACGGCATGCGGGTCGATCGTGCTGGTCGTGACGCGGGGCAGCGCGCGCACGCGCTCCGGCTCGTCGCATTCGTGCGAGATGCCGACGAGTTTGGGCGTCCCGTCCGCAGCGCCCTCGCCGATCGCCACGCCCAGCGCCGCGACGATCTCCGTCGCCGCCGGGAGCAGCGAGACGATGCGCATCCGCCGGGCGCTACTGCTTGCGCAGTCCTACGCGATACAAACCGAAGCCCAGCAACATGAAGAGGGCGAGCGCCGGCAGGCTCATGGTCGCCAGCGCGCCCAGCCGGCTCGACAGGCCGACGATCTCGGCGAGCCGGTCGGCGCTGCCCGACGCGCCGGCGATGGCGGCGATGAGGATTCCCGCGATCGCGCCGCCCGCGATGAGGCCGCTCGAGAACAGCACGCCTGGCCCCGACTCGATCTCGGCGATGGACCGCTGCGCGGAGTGGAATCGCCGCTCGACGAGCCAGCGGATCACGCCGCCGGCGAACATCCCGGCGGACGTCGTGAGCGGGAGGTAGACGCCGACCGCGACCGGGAGCGATTGGATCCCGGCCAGCTCGAGCGCGATCGCCAAGAACACGCCGATCAGCACGAGGCCCCACGGCAACCGCCGCGTGAGGATGCCGTCGGTGATGAGCGCCATGAGGGTCGCCTTGGGCGAGTCGAGGCGCGGGAGTGCGTGGCCCTGGTACTCGCGGACGCGTCCGCCGATGCCCGGATCCACCACGTAGCGGATCTCGTGCGTCGCGGGGTCGACGAGATACTTGCCCGGCAGGACCCCGGTGGTCGCGACGTAGACGCGCGCCACGGGATACGTCCGCGTGTCGATGGA
>JBGPIW010000336.1:0-3597 GCA_041485045.1 Gemmatimonadota bacterium
GACGCGTCGAGCGCGAGCGACGCCTCCGCCGAGGAGCGCACCAGCTCAACTGGGAACAACGGCTCCCCTGGCTGCGACAGCAGCAGCCGGCCGTCGCCGAGCTTGTACTGCGGCGGATCCACCCGCACCACCGTGGCGCGGATCGTGTCGCCCTTCGCCCGCACGAACGACAGTGTCTGACCGACCGCGCGTGACAGCGCATCGTTCAACGGGCTCGGGTACCGCACCGTGGCACCCGCCACCGTCACCGCGGTGTCGGGCGAGAACAGCGTCGCGGGATCGAGCCCGTCGATCTGCAGCGTGAGCAGGTTGCGCCCCTTCTGCAGCGCCTGGGGCAGTGTGCGCCGCACCACCACCCGCCCATCACTGTAGATGGACAAGGACGTCTGGCACCAAAGCCCCGCCGGCGTCACCGCCAGCACACCCAGCACCGCCACTGCTGATAGCCGATAGCTGATAGCTGATGTTTTCATTTCAGCCACTCCATTGCGACGCGTCTCGTGATGATCGACGTCAGTATGTACCAGATGAGTATCGCGACCACCCCCATGAGCCGGGCCGTTCGCTCGGCCGGGAGGCTTACCGTGAGATACACCGCCAGCGGCAGGCTCGTCCCCATCGCCACCCAGCGGCCGATGTTCCGCGCGCGGCGAACCGCTATCCGCCAGCAGTCGCTGCAGATGCCACCCACGGCGAGGCCCGGGACCATCTCGCCGCACTTGGCGCAGGCGTGGCTAGGTCCGAGCGGCCACGGCGCGCGCAAACTCGGCTGTAGCAGCACGCCCTCCCAGGTCCCGGGTGCGGATACCGTCAGTGACGATGGTGGTCTCGATGGCGTGCCGCAACCGCCGGCCCGCGTCCATTTGTCCCGCGTGATCCAACATCATGGCCGCGGCGAGCAGCAGCGCCGTGGGGTTGGCGATGCCCTGCCCGGCGATGTCCGGCGCCGAGCCGTGTACCGCCTCGAAGATCGCCGCCTTGGTGCCGATGTTCGCCCCGGGCGCCAGGCCCAGTCCCCCGATCAGCCCCGCCGCCTCGTCCGAAAGAATGTCGCCGAACATGTTGGTCGTCACGATCACGTCGAACTGCTGCGGGTTGATCACCAGCTGCATCGCCGTGTTGTCCACGATCTTTTCTTCGCAGACGATGACTCCCTCGTACTCCTTGGCCACCCGGCGTCCCGTCTCGAGGAACAGTCCCGAGGTCGCCTTCAGGATATTGGCCTTGTGCACGATAGTCACCTTCTTGCGGCCATGCGTCTTCGCGTACTCGAAGGCGTAGCGGCAGATGCGCAGGCACCCCTCGCGCGTCATCACCGAGGTCGCTTGCGCCACCGCTCTCGGGTCGTCGCCCACCCGAAACGTATGGTCGAGCCCCACGTACATCCCCTCGGTGTTCTCCCGGACGATCACCAGGTCGATCCCCTCGTAGCGCCCGCCCGGGACGATCGTCTTGGTCGGCCGCACGTTGGCGTAGAGGTCGAACTCCTGGCGCAGCGCCACGTTCACCGACCGGTACCCACCCCCGACCGGGGTCGTGAGCGGGCCTTTCAGGGCGAGACGGGTGCGGCGAATCGAATCGAGCGTGGCGTTCGGCAGCGGCGTGCCGGCCTTGTCCACCGCGCTCATGCCGCCGTACTGCTCGTCCCAATCGAATTGGACGCCGAGCGCGTCGAGAACCAGGAGTGTCGCCTGGGTGATCTCCGGACCGATCCCGTCACCGGCGATCAGCGTGGCTTCACGCGTCACGGCAACCCGGGCGTCAGGGCCTTCACCGCCCGCGTAAACGCCGTCCAGGGATCGGTCCCGTCGCCGCGCGCCACGGTGCGGAAGCCGACCCTCCCGAGCCTGGCATCCACGACCACAACGGTGAGCTCGGCGGTCCCCATTCGCGGATCGGGCGATCCCGCCGTCCGCCGAAAGACGAGTTGCGCCGGCACGAGCGCGTAGCGCGCGTCCGCGATCGCGACCAGCGTCCGCAGCTCGCTGCGCAGCGGATCGGGCACGTCCACCAGCCGTTCGCCGCGGAGGATCGCGCTGCCCATCTGGTCGGGGTTCGTCGCGAAGGTCGGCGAGCGCCGCGCCTGACGCCGCAGGTCGTCCGGCAATATCCAGGTCACCTCGGGCGCGCGCGCCTGCAGCAGCGCTCCCAGTATGCTGTCGGCCGTCGCGCGCGCGGCACGCTGATCGGCGAGGCTGGCGCCCCACCCAAGCGAATCGTCGGATGCCAACAGGGTGAGCGGTAGCACCGGCACCTTCACACTGGCGAGACCCGCGAGCGGCAGCGGCAACGTCGGCGCCGGCACGGGTTGCTGATTGGCCGCCGGCTTTCCCCCACAAGCCGAAACGGCGATCAGGGCCGTCACGTACCACGCACCACGCACCACGCCGTCAGAACGCAGTAAGCTTTTGTTGCTCAAAGGATTAGTCACGAGAGGCAATATCGAGCCGAGGCGCGGCGTTTTCAAGAAGCCAGCGTGAGTCCGCCGTCCACGAGAATCGTCTGGCCGGTGATGTGACGCGCCGCTTCGCTGCACAGAAAGGCCACGACGCGGGCCACGTCCTCGGGCTCGGCCACCCGGCCGAGTACCGACTCGCGCTCGGCCCGCTCGAGGATCTCGCGCGGTAGCTGGGCCAGCAGCTCGGTCTTCACGAACCCGGGAGCCACGGCGTTCACGTTCACGTTGACGGAGCCGAGATCCACCGCGGCGGCCTTGGTCAGGCCGATCAGCGCCGACTTGCTGGTGGCGTAGTTCGCGATCCCGAAGCCTGGGCGGAACGCTTGATGGCTCGAGATGTTCACGATTTTGCCGTAGCGCTGCGCGCGCAGGTGCGTCGCCACGGCGTGGATGCAGTTGAAGGCGCCGGTGACGTTGGTGTCCAGCACTTCCTGCCAGGCTTCCGGCGTGAGCCGCCACAGCGCGCCGTCGTGGGTGACCCCGGCGTTGTTGACCAGAATGTGCACCCCGCCCAGCCGCTCGCGCGCCTCCGCCACGAAGTGCTCCACTTGGTCGGCGTGGCGTACGTCGCATTGCTCGGAATACACGGCGACGCCGTGGGCCTTGATCGCCGTCTCGGTGAGCAGTGCCTGCGCCGAGACGTCGCGCCCGGGGAGGTTCAGGTAGTTGAAGGCGATGGCGGTGCCGCGCTGCGCCAGCTCGAGACAGATCGCCCGGCCGAGACCCGTTGCGCCGCCCGTCACCAGGGCGATGCGCCCCGCCAGCCGCTCCCCCGCGACCTTCGGGTCGGGCCGCTCCTGCGTCACGGCCGCCCCCGCGGGGGACGGCCCCTGACTCGCGGCCATGGACCAGGGAGAGGAAGCCAAGTCGCTCGAACCTATCGGGCAATTTGAACCCCTGCAAGTCGTGGCGTAACTTGAGGCTATGACTCGTCTCGCCCGCGCGCTCATCTGGCTCGGCGTCGCGCTGCTCGGGGCCGCGGCGTTTGCCGTGCTCGCGCTGTCTCGAGGCGAAACCGTGAGCGCGGCCTGGGTCGTGGTGGCCGCCGTCTGCACCTACACCGTCGCCTACCGGTTCTACTCCCGCTTCATCGCCACCCGCGTGTTCGCGCTCGATGCCCGCCGCGCCACGCCCGCCGA
>JBGPIW010000337.1:0-3587 GCA_041485045.1 Gemmatimonadota bacterium
CTGCGTTTCGCAACATCGCACTCGCCGCGCTGCTCTGCGGTGTTTTTCCCATGACACCCGCATGTGCGCAGGTGCCGACCGACAGCAGCGTGCGCGAGATGAGACAGCGCCTGCAGACGTTGCAGCAACAACTCGATCAACTCAATGCCACCCAGGACCCCACGGCGCGGCAGCGCCTGATGCAGCAGAACTGGCAGGGGCTGCAGGACTACATGGGGTGGATGCACGGCCGCTGGGGCGTGGGCGACCCCTGGATGTCGGGCTACCACGGGATGGGTGGCGGGATGATGGGTCGCGGGATGATGGGCAGCGGCGCCGGGATGGGGTGGCAGGTCCCCCAAGGCATGAGTCCTGGCACGTACTGGCAGCAGATGCACGGGTATATGCAGGTGATGCAGCAGCAAATGGGCGGGATCGCCCAGAGCGCCGACTCACAAGCGCGGCAGCGTCTCCTGCAGGAGCATTGGCAGAACATGTACGAACACATGCAGACGATGCGTGGCATGGGCTGGATGTGGGCCGGACCGATGATGCCGGGGATGATGTGGAGGCCGATGCCCGGTGTCGGCAACGCCCAGCCACTCCCGGAGCCCGGTTCTCGTGGTGCGACGCTCGTCACCACCTACTGCACGCAATGTCATGCGGCTCCGTCTCCCACCCTCCACACGGCTGCAGACTGGGCGAGCGTGACGAGCCGGATGCAGCTCCACATGGCCAGCGGACTGTCTGGGATCAAGACACCGACGGAGGAGGAGATGCGGATGATCCTATCCTACATGCAGCAACACGCTCGCTGATTTCGCGCAGCGGCAATCGACAAAGCGACGACTCCCTGAGCAGATTCAGGGGGTCGTTCGCTGCGAGCTTGGTAACAACGCGCGCCTTGGAGGCTTGGACCTAGCGTGAATCGTATTCAGTGGCTACGTCGGGCAATCGCACTCGAAGGCGTAACCGTCGGTTACAACACCGTGGAGGGGATTGTCGCGATCGTGGCCGGTCTTGCTGCCGGTTCGGTCGCCCTGGCCGGATTTGGAATCGACTCGGTAATCGAGGTGACGAGTGGGGCGCTCTTGTGGTGGCGGCTGCGGGCCGAACTGGGATCTGCGCCCTTGGGGCCGACCGTGGAGCGTCGGGCGGCGCGAGGCGCGGGATTCCTGCTGCTCGCGCTCGGTGTGTACATCGTCACGGACTCCGCACGGCTTCTGCTGACGCGCAACCGCCCCGGAACGAGTCAGGTGGGCATCGCGCTCACGGCGCTCTCTTTGATCGTGATGCCTCTCCTCGCCCGCGCGAAGCTTGGCGTGGCGGCTAAGCTCGAGAGCCGGGCGCTCCGGGCGGACGCCCACGAGACAATCGTCTGCGCCTGGCTCTCGGCGACGACTCTTCTCGGACTGGGTCTGAACGCGGTGCTCGGCTGGTGGTGGGCCGATCCGGTGGCTGCGTTGGCGATGCTGCCGCTGATCGTGCGCGAGGGTGTCGAGGCTTGGAGGGGAGAGGCTGACGAAGGTGAGGTGGCCTAGGGTCCTTCACACCGAGCTTCGCTGTAGGTGCCGTGGTTCACCGCATTCGCAGTTACGACAACCGTGGGTCACGCAAGTTCCGCAGGTCTCCAGCAAACGACGCCGCAACGCTTCGCGCGCCCGATGCAGCCTCACGGAAGCGTTTGTCGCGGTAATGCCGGCCTCCCGAGCGAAAGCTTCTACTCTCTCCCCCTCCAGTTCGACACGGCGAAGCGCGCTGCGATACTCCGGTTTGAGTGTCTCGATTAGCTCGCGGACGCAGGCGCAGATGGTCTCACGAAGCTCGACATCGTCATCGGCTTCCTGAGGCTCCATCGCTGCGGTGGCGAGCGCACGATCCTCCGTCGTCCGACGTCGGTAGTAGTCCACCAGCACGTTACGGAGCAGGCGGTAGAACCATGCCACCGCCGGTTCCTCTGCGCGCAATGAATCGGCCCGCTCTAGGGCACGGACGAAGCCATCCTGCAAAATGTCCTCAGCGATTTCCCGCGAGCCCACTCGACGTTGAAGGAATGCGAGAAAGCGCCGGTGGTTGCCCACCAGCGCCTCCAGCAGGTTGTCGCGGACGTCGAGAGTCACTGGCCGCAGCAAGTCTCGCCGCATCCGCACGTTGGGTCCGTGAGACAGTCGCAGTCGCACGCGCCAACCGTCGGGAGCTGGGGAGCAGTCATTTGGTCCTCCTCATCAGGTAGGCGGGGTCGGACCATCCGGCCCCGGCACTCCTGCTGACGAACGAGCTTCTGGAATCTTACACCCGGCCCAAACCGGGCATCACGTGGAGGCGACCGAGATCCCCCCCGTGGCGAACCGCCGCAGCGCCGCGGTGCCGCGGGGTTCCTCGGGCATCCACGGCACAATGGCGACACGCACGGCGAGTGTAGACCGCACCTTCTCGATCTGCTCGAGCTCCGCAGCCGCCCGCTCAAGGAGTACCGGATCACTCGGCCCTGCGGCGGCGAGACTCGCATTGACGACCCACGCGAACGGCTCGATCCCCGCTCGGCGCAGATCCGCCTGGAGCTGGGCCGCTTCGGTCACCGGCGTGGTCTCAGGGAGTGTTACCACCAGGATGCGAGTGTAGGCCGAATCACGCAGACGCATGAGCGGCGTGTGGATGGCGCCCGGCACCGCTGTCGCCGTGCGCAACACCTCGCGGTGATACGCGCCGGTCGCGTCGAGCAGCAGCAATGTGTGCCCGGTCGGGGCTGTGTCCATCACTACGATTTCTCGCTTTGCGCCGAAGACGAGGCGCGAAAACGCGTGGAACACCGCCACCTCCTCGGTGCACGGCGAGCGCAAGTCCTCCTCGAGCAGAGCGCGCCCTGCGGCGTCGAGGTTGCGCCCGGCCTGTGCTAGCACCTTCCGGCGGTACGCCTCGGTCTCGACCGCTGGATCGATTCGACTGACTTTGAGCGATGGGACTTCGCCGTCGAGGGCTTCGACCAGATGGGCCGCCGGGTCGGTCGTCGTCAGGTGAACCGGCAGGCCGCGAGAGGCGAGCTCGACCGCGATCGCTGCGGCGACCGTGGTCTTGCCGACGCCGCCCTTGCCCATGACCATCACGAGACCGTGTCCAGCTCCGGCGAGCTCGTCGATGATGCTACCGAGGGAAGGCAGGTCGGCGTCGACGATCCTCGGTGGGGCAGCGAGGCCGGTTTCCGGCCGCGCGGGCTCGAGCAGGCGGCGCAGGGCGTCTACCCCGAGCACGTTGTGGGCTCGAAGGGTGACCTCCGCGGTCGGCAGTCCGCGAAGACCGGGCGGCAGATCGGCCAGGGCAAGCCGGCCACGCGCTTCGAACGCGCGGGCCAGCGGATCGCCAGGGTCGGTTGCCCGAAACACACCGTTCACGAGCAGCACGTGGTTGCGGAGCCCCAGCGCCCCGAGCTCCGCCACCGTCCGCTCGGCTTCCTGGAGCGCGGTGCGCTCGGGCCGGGCGACGACCACCACGGTTGTCCGATCGGGGTCCGCCAGCATTTTCACGGCTTGAGCGTACCGTTCCTGCTGCGTTTTCAGCCCCGATGCCGGCCCGAGGCAGGAGGCACCGCGCTCATTCGTCTCCAGGAAGCC
>JBGPIW010000338.1:0-3585 GCA_041485045.1 Gemmatimonadota bacterium
CGGGAAAGCGATGTTCTCGCGCACCGAGAGGTGCGGATACAGAGCATAGTTCTGGAAAACCATGGCGACATCGCGATCGCCCGGCGGCAGGTGGGTCACATCGCGGGTCCCGATGTGGATCTCCCCCGCGGTCGGCTCCTCCAGGCCGGCGATACAGCGCAGCGCGGTGGTCTTGCCGCAACCCGATGGTCCGAGCAGGACGAGGAACTCCCCATCCGCGACCTCCAGCGAGAGGTCCTGGAGCGCCGGAGCTCCGGAGGCGAACCGCTTGGTGATTCCGCGGAGGGTGACGGAGGCCATCGCGCGGGTAACCTAGCACCGTTCCACACGGTTGCCGATGGGGTTTTCGATTTGGCTACGCTTTCGCGTGCCAGATCTCCACGTCGTGCTCGTCGGCGAGCTCGAAGCTCACCGCCGCGTGCAGGCACCCCATGCTCTCAGCGACTCGCGGGACGAGCCGCTCGTCGTCCACCAGTGCGTCGGTCATCCGACGTCCGGGCGGGAGCGCCGGGGCCACGGTCAACTCGAGATGGGCTCCGGCGGTGCGCCGCACGCGCAGGAGCACTCGATCGGGCAGCGCGCTGACCCGCACGTCCAGGGTCGTGTGGCCGACGTGCAGGCCGCGCCATTCGCATTCGCGCCAGCCCGACGGCAGATGCGGTGCCAGCGTCAGACGGCGGGCGAGCGCATCAGGTCGCGCTCCGAGCATCCCCTCGATGACCGGAGACACGAGCATCGCGGCCGACCACGCCTGGTCCGGACAGACGCCGGCCGGCGTGCCGAGATCGCCGTCGAGCACTTCCGCGAACGAGCCCTGCCCGTGCGCGAACGGCAACCGGGCGTTGGCCAGGAGGTGGGTGAATCCCTGCTCCGCTCGATGGCACGCGTACTCGGCGAGGCTCACCCACCCGGTGTAGAGCGGCCACACCGCGCCACAGTGGTAGCCGGCGGGGCTGTACAACGGGTCCTCCCGCGGGATCAGGCGCACGCCCCACGGCGCGGAGAATCCGGCGGACCCGACGGCGTCGAGCCACGCGGTCGCCGGGGCCGGATCGACCGTCTCGAGCAGCAGCGCCACGGCGGTGAGGGCGGTGCGCGGCCGTTGGGGAGTCCCATCAGCCATGATCCCGAGCGAGTAGCCGTCCGCCGTACGGAACAGCTTGGCGATTCTGGCGCGCGCCCGCAGCGCCCGCTGGGCGAGCTCGTCCGCCAATGCGCGGTGCCCCAGGGCACGGGCCAGGGGTTCGAGGGCGGCGAGGGCCGCCGTCCAGATGCTCGCCAAATAAAGGGTGACGTGTGCCCCCGACAGCGGACCCATTTCGATCCACCCGTGCCCCACGCGGGTGTTCTCGATCAGACCATCGTCGTCGGTATCGGTCTCGAGACAAAACCGATAGGCCCGCTCGATTTCGGTCCAGCGCTCGGCCAGAAACGCGAGATCGCCGGTCCAGGCCGCGTAACGGCCGGCCAACAGCAGATACAGGGGCGTTGCGTCCGCCGCGTCATAATGCGCCAGTCCGCTGGTGGTGTACTCGTGGATCACCTTGCCGCTGACGTCCTGCGAGGTCCCCAGGAAGCGGAGCACCAGACGGCAGCTGGCGTAGTCGCCGGCGGCCAGCAGGGCGAACGCCGTCCAGCAGGCATCCCGACCGAAATACCAGGCATAGCCGGGACGCCCGTCCTCCCACCCGGGACGTGACGGCGCGTACCCGGCCACGAGGGAGCGCCCGATACCGGGCGTCTCCACGAAGCACGCGTCCAAACGACTCTTGGCCCACTCGAAGGCCCGATTGAGTCCCTCATCGGGTGAGCGAAGCCGGACGAGGTGCTCTTGCACCTGACCTTCGTGTCGCAGCCGCTGCGCCGACAGCCCGGCGACGCCGCGTCGGCCCAGCGCGGCCACCGCACCATCGAGCTCCGCACGGGACGTTCCCCCCAGAATGGCGATCCGGAAGGGGGCTTCGAGCGCGACGCGCAGCTCGCACGCCAGGATCGGCCCTTCCTCGGCCGGGCGTACTCGCCATTCGGCCGGCCCGCTCGCCACGAACCCCGCCCGTGGGAGTCCCGTCGAATCGGTCACCAGCAGGGCGGCACCGTTCGGTGCCCGGCGATATCGCAGATCTCCGCCCGCGCCCGCGGGATACGGCCAGGTGCGGCGTAGATCCACGCGCCAGCTGAGGACCAGATCCGTCGGCGCCCGCAGCCCCCGCGCGCGCCCCACCTTCTCCGGCCGGTAGTCGACCAGCACGATCGGGTGGTCCAGCGCAGTGGTCACCGTCTCTTCCACGATGCGGGCACGGCTCACGAGATGCCGCTGAATGAGGAGCGGCGTGATCTGCACGTCCCGGATCAACGGGGCTTCGCCACCGATCGTCACCGAAAAGTCGCGCAGCAGCCGGTACGGGTGTGACCAGATCTCCCGGATGCCGCGCTGCTCGCCACCCACCACGAGCACGCGCCGGCCGGCGAGAGTGATGGCCTCGTCGGCCAGCGCGCGGCTCGCGACGTGCAGCGGGGATTCGAGGCCGGGGAGCGGCCCGTCGAGCCGGACGCGGTCGGGGAGCACGAGGTTCGAGTCTTCGTACGCTGTGACCCCGGGCTGCGGCCAATACGCAACCGGGGCGTCGCGGCTCTGGTGGGGCACGCCCTGTCCGGCGATCGCGTTGGCGAGGAGCGTGTGGAGTTGGCGGGTCAGTAAGCGGTCGCGCGCGGCGGGGACGACGAACGCGCCGATGCAGAGCACTCCACCCGCTCCGATCTCGTACTCCCATGCGACGATGCGATCGGCATTGAGGTGAACGTAGGCGCGCTCGCACGCGACGACGCGGCCGCGCCGAGGGCGCCGGCCGCGTGCATACACGGTCCGCACGAACCGCTCCCCCTCGCTCGGCGCCCACACATAGGTCCCCTGGCCCAACCGCTCGAACAGCGGATGGGACCCGAACGCCGCCAGGCCGCGCACGTGCGGGGAGGCGCCGAACTCGTCGTCTTCGTGGCGCCACCTCCGGACCGCCGTGTCGTTCGGACCGTCAGCCTCCAGCCCCAGGGCGACCACGCCCGCCGCGGCTCGTTGAGTGAGCAGGAGGCGCCCACCCCGCTCCACCCACGGCATCACCACGTCGCCGGGCAGCGGCGGGGGCTCGTCGTCGGCGTGCACCCAGAGGAGGTCGTTGCCCTCGAGCACCTCCCACCAGTGCTCGGGGGAGAGGCGACGCGGCTCGACGTCGGGGAGTGAGGTCAGGAGCTCCCACGCGGCGTCGGCGCCCGGGCCCATGGCGAGCAGCGCGACCCGCCGCACGTCAGAAGCCCACAGTGAGCGGCTCGCTCACCAGCCCGTGTCCCGCGTGATGCCCATCGACGCGCACCCGGAATTCCCCGCGGGCGATCGCCACATCCACCCGATGGCCGGCGACCGGCAGCCCCGTCACCCGCGCGGCCGCGACGCCGAGCGACAGCGGGTGGACGGTGAACCCGGTGTCGCCGTGCGGGAGCACACCCAGCAGATGGGAGACGATCGAATCATTGATCCAGGAGTGCTGGTAATCGTCGATGCCCCGGTAGCGGCTGGGGCGCCCGGTCAGCGGA
>JBGPIW010000339.1:0-3576 GCA_041485045.1 Gemmatimonadota bacterium
ACGGGCGTCAGCGCGTTCGGCAGCACATGGCGCCAGAGGACTTGCAACGGTCGCACGCCCAGACTGCGGGCGCCTTCGACGAATGGCCGGACGGCCAGGGCACGCACCTCGCCGTGGACGAGCCGCGCGACGGGCATCCACCCGGTGCCGCCCAACAGCAACACGACGAGCAGCGCGCTGGGTTGCCACAGCGCTGCGAGCAGCAGCAGCAGCACGACGCGGGGAAGCGCGAGCGCGAAGTCGGTCGCACCGAGGAGCAGAGTCCCCGGCCAGCCGCGCCACCATCCGGAGAGACCGCCGATCGCCATCCCCACCGCGACGGAGAGCAGCACCGACAGCCCTCCCACGCTGAGCGAGATGCGGGCGCCGTAGACGAGGCGGGTCCAGACGTCGCGACCGAAGCGGTCGGTGCCGAGCAGGTGCAGACTGCCGTGCACGTCTCGGGAGAGCAAGCCCAGAAACCGGGTGGCGATGATGTCCCCGGTGGCGTTGGGGTTGCCGGCACTGACCAGCGGCGCTGCGATCGCGAGCCCCGCGACGGCCGCGAGCAAGCCGAGCCCCACCGCGAAGCGCCGGTCATGCATGACGCCGCTCATGGCGCGGTGGCGGCTTCTGCGGCGCGCAGCCGCGGATCCACGAATCCCGCGACCACGTCCGCGAGCAGGTTGCCCGTGACGACGAGCAGGGCACTGATCGCGGTGGCGGACATCACGACGGGGTAGTCGCGCGCCTGGACCGCCTCCACCAGCACCCGTCCCACCCCAGGCCAGGCGAAGACCGCTTCGACGAAGACCGCGCCGGAAAAGAGGGCGGGCAATGACAGCCCCAACAACGTCACGATGGGGATCAACGCATGTCGCAGGGCGTGGTGCACCATCACGCGAGCAGGCGTCAGCCCCTTGGCACGCGCCGCGACGACGAAGGGCTGCTCGAGCGCGTCGAGCAACGCGCCGCGGGCGAAACGGGCCGCGGCGCCCACGCCGATCAGGGTCAGGGTGGCGAGCGGCAGCACCAGATGCCGCGCGCCATCGACGAAGCGGGCCCAGCCGCTGAGGTAGTCGGCGTCGTATCCGGCCGCGCCGAACGCGGGGAGGACGCGGAGGAGGTAGGTGAAGACGGTCACGAGCATCAAACCGAGCCAGTAACCCGGGAGCGCCACCAGGGTCACGCTCGCGACGGAGAGTGCGGTATCGAGCGGGCGCCGGTGCCGGGCTGCCTGGACGGCGCCCACGAGGAGCCCGAGCCCGTAGCTCAGCAGGAGCGAGAGTGCCACGAGCCGCACCGTGGCAGGCCAGGCGGACCCGATCATCGTCCGCACCGGCCGGCCGGTGGCGAAGCTCGTGCCCCAGTCGCCGCGGACGAAACGGGCGAGCCAGCTCCCATACTGCGTGATGAGGGGCCGGTCGAGCCCGAGCGCGTGACGACCCGCGGTGAGCTGCTCGGTCGTCGCGGTCGGCCCGATCAGCCGCTCGGCCGGATCGCCGGGGGCGGCGTGCAGCAGGAGGAAGGTGAGGGTGACGACCCCCGCCACGACGGCGATTCCAGAGAGTGCGCGGCGGGCAAGCATCCGCTGCATGTCGCAATCTCGCGCGGCCGGGCGGTGGCCGCTAGAATCCTGCGCGTGACACGTCGAGCGATCCGGATCCTGTGCTGGCTCGGCGTCGTGGGGACGGGGGCGTGCGGGGCCGCCGGCGCGGCGACGCGCCGCGGCGCCACGGTCCTGTTCGCCTCTGGCGCCGATCTCGAGAGCATCAATCCCTTGTTCACACAGCACCCGCTCGCCAAGCAGGTGCAGCGCTACCTGCTGCTCACGACGCTGGTGCGCTACGACTCGATGCTCACGCCGCAGCCGTACCTCGCTCGTCACTGGCATTGGTCGGCCGATCGGACGACCCTGACCTTCACCCTGTTCGCGGGGCTCCCCTGGGACGACGGCCGCCCGACCGTGGCGCGGGACGTCGTCTGGACGCTCGACGCGGCGCGCGATCCCGCGACGGGCTATCCGCGTCTCACGGATCTCGGCGCCGTGGTTGAGGTGCGCGCGCCCGACGACACCACCGTCGTGGTCCGCTTTCGCACCGGCCAGTCGCGCCTGCCCGACGTCTTCACCGATCTCGCGATTCTCCCCGCGCACCTGCTCGACCGCGTGCCCCACGCCCGGCTGCGTGAAGCCGAATGGAATGAGCACCCGGTGGGGAATGGCCCGTTCCGCTTCGTGACGCACGAGCCGCACCGGCGCTGGGTATTCGCCCGCAATCCCGCGTTTCCCGGGGCGCTGGGCGGCCCGCCCCGGCTCGAGCGATTCATCGTCGTCGTGGTGGACGAGCCGATGACCAAGCTCGCGGCACTAACCGCCGGCGAGATCGACTTCGCGGGCATCAACGGCGCCCACGCCGAGTTCGCCCGCCGCAATCCGGCGCTCGCGGTGCTGAGCTACCCGCTCATTTTCGTGTACGGGATGGTGTTCAACGCGCGGCACCCGCCGTTCGACGACGAGACGGTGCGGCGCGCGGCCGCGCTCGCCATCGATCGGCACGAGATCGTGGAAGGATTCCTGTTCGGATTCGGGCAGCAGGCCGATGGTCCCGTGCCTGCATTCCTTCCGGGCTACGTCCGGGTGCCGCCGGTGCCATACGCACCCGATTCCGCGCGCCGGTTGCTCGCGGGCCGGCACCCGAGCGTCGCGCTCCTCACCGTCGGCAGCGGCGAAGCGGCGCTGGAGCAGCTGCTGCAGGCCCGGCTCGCCGCCGTCGGGTTCGAGGTCTCGATCCGCCAAATGGAGCTGTCGGCGTTCAACGCCCGCGTGTACGGCCCGCGGCACGACTTCACCGCCGCCGTGATGGGCATCCCCGGCGACCCGGGGCTCGGCTACCTCGCGCCGATCGCCGAGCTCGCCGGCGTGCCCGCGCCGGCCGATCCGGCCGCCGCCCAGCTCGAGTTTGCCGAGCGCCAACCAGTGGCCTGGTTGTACCTGGCGCGCGGCGTCCAGGCGATGAATCGGCGGGTGCACGGGGTCACGATGGACACGCGCGGCGAGCTGGCCGGCATCGCGGGCTGGTGGACGGCCCCGTGAGGCGAACCGACCTGCCGACGGCGTTCCGCGCCACCGCTCCCGTGCGACTCGATTTCGCGGGTGGGTGGACCGACGTACCGCCGTTTTCGGCCCGCGCCGGCGGAGTCGTCGTCAACGCGGCGCTCAGACTCCAGGTGACGGCGGAGCTGCAGCTCGGCGGCCCGCTCGTTCGGCTCGTCTCCCACGACCTGGGGGAAACGGTCGAATGCGCCGATTCCGGCGGGTTGGTGCTCGACGGGCGGCTCAATCTGCTCAAGGCGGGATTGCGCATGTTTCCGGTGCAGGGGAATCTGACCCTCGCCACCCGCGCGGACGTGCCCCCGGGCTCCGGGCTCGGCAGCTCCGGCGCGTTGGACGTCGCCCTCGTGGCATGCCTGGTGGCGGCGCGACACGAGCGGATCGACCCTCGGGAGCTGGCAGAGTGGGCGTGGCGGCTGGAAACCGGGGAGGCGGGCATTCCCGGCGGCCGGCAGGACCAGCTGGCATCGGCGTTGGGTGGGTTC
>JBGPIW010000340.1:0-3572 GCA_041485045.1 Gemmatimonadota bacterium
GCTCTCGGGGGCGTCCCCGTCCCACGCCTGGACCGCCGGGTGCGCGGCAAGGTCGTCCTGCACGACGGCGATCGGCGCCCGGCTCATTCGCGGACTCCCGTGCCGGAGCCGTATGCAACCGCATCGGCGGTAGCCGGAACGAGCGGAGCGTCCTTGCGCGTCAGCCGTCCACGCTCGACCTGCAGCCACAGGTCGCACATCGTCCACGTACTGGGCCGGTGCGTGACGAGGAAGACCGTTCGCGTCCGCATCAAGCGTTCCAGTGCGTCGAGGATCACGCTCTCGGTTTTCAGGTCCACCGAGCTCGTCGGCTCGTCGAGGATCAGCAGCGGAGCGTCCCGCAGAAACGCCCGGGCGAGCGCGATGCGCTGCCGCTCGCCGCCGGAGAGTTTCTGGCCCTGCTCGCCGACGTGCGTGTCGTAGCCGCGGGGCAGCCGAGCGATGAACTCGTCGGCATGGGCGGCCGCCGCCGCCTGCTCGATCTCCGCGGGCGACGCTCCCGGCCGGCCGTACGCGATGTTCTCCGCGATGCTGGTCGAGAACAGGAGGGGATGCTGGAGCACGATGGCGAACTGCCGCCGCAGGTCCGCGACCCGGTAGTCGCGCAGGTCCACTCCGTCGAGCCGTACCGCGCCGGCCGTGGGGTCGTAAAACCGGGTGAGCAGGTTGACGAGCGTGGTCTTCCCGACACCGGTCGCGCCCATGATGGCGACGCGGGTGCCCGGCGCGACGGTGAAGGAGACATCGCGCAACACGGTTCGACCGGCGTCGTCGTAGCCGAACGAGACGTGCTCGAATTCGACCGCCCCTGTGGCGCGGCCCAGCGGCCGGGCGTTCGGCCGCTCCGGGACGTCGGGGACTTCGTCCAGCAGGGCGAAGGTTCGCTCGGCGCTCGCCAGGTACGACTGCAGCCCGGCGGCTTTGCGGCTGATCGTGGACAGCGGCTGGTACAGCTGGGCCAGATAGCTCATCGCCATCAGCAGCTCGCCCAGCGTGAGGACGCCGGCCCGCACGTGGCTCACGCCGAGAAACAGCACCGCCGCCGTGCCAGCTGCGGTCGTCAGTCCGACCCACAGTCCGAAGCGGCCCTCGATCAATGCCAGCCGGAGGCGGGCGACGAGGCCTTCACGCGCGCGCGTGGCGAAGCGCTCAGTCTCCCGCCGTTCCTGGCCGAAGGCTTTGACGACGCGCAGCGCGCCCAGGACCTCCTGGACCACCTGGAGCGCCGAGCTCTCGAGTTTCTTGACGGCGCGCGCCTGTCCGCGCATCCGCCGGCGGTAGGTCCGGGAGAGGATGAACAGGACGGGCGACACCGCGAGCGCCACGAGGGCGAGCTGCCAGTCGAGGCGTGCGGTCACCGCGACCATGGCGACGAGGGAGATCGCGGCGGAGACGAAGGGGATCATCCCGTCCACCGCCACGTACTGCAGCGTTTGGGCGTCGTGCTGGATGCGGTACGCGGTGTCGGCGGTGCCGGTCGTATCGTGATACGACAGCGACAGGCGCTGACCCTGCTCCAGCAGACGGGCTCGAAACCCGAGCACGATGTGCTCGCCGACGTACGAGCGCAGCCAGGTGTTGACGAGACTCTGGATCTGCGCGAACAACGTGACCGTCAGCAGCACCCCGATGGCCAGCACGAGGCCGGCGGTGGGGGACTGCGCGGCCGTCGGGAACCAAACGCCGAGCGGGCCGGGCAGGGGTCGGGTGCCCAGGACCGAGTCCACCACGATCTTGAGGGGCACGGGGACCAGCAGGGCGATGGGGGTCGCGAGCAGGCCGAGCGCGAACAACGCCCCGAGGTGCGGCCAGTACGGCCGCGCCTGGTCGAGCAGCCGGCGGTACAGAGTGAGATCAGTGTAGGTCGCCGCCATGCGGTCAGCGCTCTTGCGCGTGGTCGATCGCGCGACGGAGGTCGGCGGCGGCCGACCCGCAACCCGCAATCGCGCGCCAGGCGCACCACAGGGCCGCCGCGGCGAACACGCCGCCCGGTATCCACACGCCCGTCGTTCCCGCGGCGACGGCCAGGCCGCCGAGGAGCAGGGTGAGCGCGGCACCGGCGGGCGCCAGCGACGGCCACCAGCGAATGCGCACCAGCTGCCGCCCGCCGCCCTGTTCTTCGACCGCCATGAGTAGTCGCGCCGTTCCCAGCGCTCCGCCGCGGACCTCGATATCCCAGCGCTCGAACTCACCGCCGCGCAACGTCGCGGCTCCCATGTCGCGCAGCGCGCGCTCGAGCGCGTTCAGGCGCTCGCCGGGGTCACGCCAACGCTCGCACCACAAGGCGACCCGGCCCGTCCACGCCCACGTCATCCGGCGCCGGGTGGCGGCGGGCCGGCTCAAGCGCCCGGACAGGCGCGCCAACGGGTGGAGCAAGTGCAGCAGCGCGGTCAGGAGTCGCTGCCGGATGCGTCGCGTGGGACGGGAGCGGGGGAACGAGACGCGCGCCGCGATGACCGCCCGGATGACGAGCGGCAGCGTGGCGAGCGCGAGTAACGGGATGGCGAGGCGCAGCGGCGCCCAGCTGATGCCGAGGACCGCGACGACCGCCAGCGCGGCGATCGGCAGGTACCATTCGGGTGCCAGCGCGAGCGATCCCAGCCACGTTGGCGCCGCCTGGTACAGGCGCTGGAACGGCGCGAAGCCCCAGATGCCGTGGTAGATGCGACCCCGGCGCCATGGAGCAGCGGGCAGCAGGGCGGTACCGTACAGCCGACCGGCCCACGCGATCTGGCCGGTGGCGTTGTACTTCTCCGGCCATTTGCGCTCCAACAGCCCCTCGGCCCGGCCGTAGCCCACCTGCTGTTTCCAATAGGCCCGCAATGAATTGCGCCGGTGATGCCACACCACAGCGGCCGGGCTGAACCCGAGCGTCCACCCTCGTTCGCGCATGGCCCAGCACACGTCCACGTCGTCCCCCGCGACACGGAACTGCTCGTCGAAGCCACCGATCGCCGCCAGCGCCGCGCGCCGGAACGCCATGTTGCACCCCGGAATGTGCTCCGCCTCGCGATCCGTGAGCATGACGTGCACCGGATTCCCGGGCGCAAGCGCGACGCACTTGGCGATCGGACCGTCGCCCGGCGGAGAGATGTTCGGCCCGCCAACCCCGGCGTCCGCGGTACGCAGGAACGTGGCGGCCAGATGGGTCAGCCAATCGGGATCCGGGTATGCATCATCGTCGATGTAGGCGACGATCTCGCCCGTCGCCTCGCGCCAGCCGGTGTTGCGCGCGCTCGAGAGGCCGCGGTTCTCCGTACTGAACAGCCGGACGTCGAACTCCCTCGCGATCGCAGGGGTCGGGTCGGTCGAACCGTCGTTCACGACGATCACTTCGAAATTCGGGTAGTGCAGCTCGCGGAGACCGTTCAGGCACTCGCGGATGGTGCGTGACCCGTTGTACGTGCACACCACCACCGACACACGTGGCCAGCGCACCTCGTGGGAGAACGGCGTGTCCGCGAACGCGGCGCGCGCCGAGGCCAGCGCCGGCTTGGGCTGCCGGTCTCGTTGCGTGAGCCCGAACCGCCAGTCGAACACGTCTTCGCCGGACCGGTACCACTCGTCGGTCC
>JBGPIW010000341.1:0-3565 GCA_041485045.1 Gemmatimonadota bacterium
GGACCGTCCTTCACCTGCGACTCGAGCCCTTCCCGCTCGGCGCCGAACTGCTGGAGAATCGGGGCGGCGCTGTCGGGGAAGGGGAAGGGGCCGGGGAGGATCTGGATGACGGGCCCCCCGCCCGTCACCTGGATCGCCCGGATGGTCGCTGAGGGCTCGCTCATCTGATGAGTGGCCGATTCGCTCACCGCCCCGGCGCTGTAGCCCGAGGCACCCGCACCCTGGGCACTGACGACCCGAAGGTGGGTCTCCATGCCCAGCATCTTGTGCGAGTCCGCCCCCACCGGGCAGTACACCTCGTAGGTCCCGGGCTTGAGCGTGAGCTTCAGCGTGGCGCTCGAGCCCGGCTGGATGACGTCGGTCTCCTGCTCGATCCCCTGGCCCTCGACCTCGAAGGCGTGGGGGATGCTGCCGTCGTTCGTGACGGTGAACGTCACGGCGCCCGCCGTGATGGCGCCCTGGGACAGCTCGACCTTCCACTCGGACAGCTTGGCACTCACCGCTGCCGGGTCGCCCGGGCTACGGAGTGCGGTCGTCCCGGCGAACGTCAGGGCCGCGAACAGCAGTCCGGCGACCGTCCGAGACGGCATAGCGTGCATGGAACGCATACGTGATCTTCCTCCAGAGAAAAGTGGGACGGCAGTGGGGTTCAATGCTGGAGACCCCACGCCCCGCGGGGATATTCCGTCGGGAATAAACCCGCCCCGGGCGGAGTCTTCTCCTGAAGGCCGACTAGGGCATCGTGAGGGCCAGTTGGAGTCAAGCGAGCTGGCGCGATTCGAAGCCGCCGTGTTGCCGCATCTCGATGCCGCGTACACGCTGGCGCGCTACCTGACGCGGAATGCGCACGACGCCGAAGACATCGTGCAGGACGCCTGTCTGCGGGCGCTCAAGTATTTCGACAGCTTCCGCGGGGAGGGGGAGTCGAGCGCGCGCGCCTGGCTGCTGACGATCGTGCGCAACACCGCCTACAGCAGGAAAGGGCGCCGTCGCGTCGAGGCGGCGACCACGGAGTTCGACGAGGCCCAGCACAGCAGCGCCGTGGCGGAGGAGCACCCGGAGGGAGCGCTGCTCCAGGAGGACGCGAAGGAGACCCTCGGTCGCGCGCTCGACCGCCTGGCGCCGGAATTCCGGGAGGTGATCGTGCTGCGCGAGCTCGAAGGGCTGTCGTACAAGGAGATCAGCGAGGTCGCGGGCGTGCCGGTCGGCACCGTGATGTCCCGTCTGTCCCGCGCCCGCACGCGCCTCCAGGAGGCGCTGCGTAACGAGGAGGGGAGTTGAGATGACTCATCCGGGCTTCGAAGCACAGCTGGACGCATACCTCGACGGTGAGCTGGCCGCCGTCGATGCGCGCGAGCTCGAGGCGCATCTTGTCCAATGCGCCGAGTGCGCGCGCTTCCGCGCCGGCGGGCTCCACCTGCGCGCCGCGATCGCCGCGGGCGTCCCCGCGTTCCAGGCGCCGGACCTCCTGCGCCAGCGCGTGCGGGCGGCGCTCAAGACCGCGTCCCCGGCGCGCGCCCCGTACCGCTTCGCCCTCCGGAGCGTGTGGCGTCCGCTGGCCATGGCCGCGTCACTGGCAGTCGTTGCGGTTGGGAGCTGGAACCTCGCGCTCCGGCGCGCGGCCGGGGCGGCGCTTGCCGACGACGTTCTCGCGAGCCACGTCCGCTCCCTCATGCCCGGCCACCTCACGGACGTGCTCTCTTCGGATCAGCACACGGTGAAACCCTGGTTCAACGGCAGGCTCGACTTCTCTCCCCCGGTGTCCGACTTCGCCGGACGGGGGTACCCCCTGCTCGGGGGCCGACTCGACTACGTGGATGGGCGGACGGTCGCTGCGCTCGCGTACGGCCGGCGCCAGCACCTGATCAACGTCTTCCTGTGGCCCGTGACGCGCGGCCCGAGCGGCGCGCCCAAGGGCCGCGACCGCCAGGGCTATCACCTGCTGCACTGGACCACACCGGACTATACATATTGGGTCGTCTCGGACTTGGGCTTGGCGGAGCTGCACGATTTCGCGCAGCTGTTGCAGCAGGCAGATTCGGCGACCGCCTCCTCACCTCGCTAGCTCGCCCCACGCGATGACTCGACCGTCCAGACGACCTGTTCACCGCTCCTGATGGCATATCCCTGATTACGACCATGCCCCGCGTACTATGGCGGGGCACGGTCGGTGTTGCCGCATGCACGGCGCGCATCGCGCCCACACGGTCAGGTAGTCGCGTGGAGCAGCGTACCGGCCAGCAGGATCACAAACCACAACACGAGGCTCGCCACGGAGGTGGCCCGGAAGCGGCCCCATCCGGTGCGGCCCTGACGTAGCGCCGTCTCCGCGCGCATCCGGAGGAAGCCGTTGCCGAGCAGCAGGGCGATGAGGCCCATCTTCGTCCAGAACACGGCCGAGACGGCGAAGGTCCCGAGCTCCGTCAACGTCATGAGAACACCGCTCGCGAAAATGAGGGCGAGGCCTGCCATCACCCAGCGGTGGACGCTCGCGAGGCGGGTGAGTTCTTGTGGCCAGTCCGGCGCGTTTGCCGGCGAGAGTCGGAGCGAGGCGCGATCGGTGGCGACGGCGAAGCCGCCTCCCACCAGAATGCCGGCCAGGTGGATGTAGGTGAGCGTCACGATCAGCTCGACGTTGTGGCGGGAGAAGTGCGCCCAGAGCGCGATGAGATGAGACATCGGAGTCGTCCTTCCAAGAGGGTTCGGGATTGCAGTCTTCCGACGCCCTAGACCGTCCGACGCCCTCCGGTATTCCAGGGGAATACTTCGCCAGCGACCGGAGTCTCTCTTTCGTTGCCACGACGAATCATTTCATTGGCGAGAGAGGCCTGGCCATGACGTTGGTCGACATATCCGAGGACCGTTATCAGCAGCTGCTGCGATTCTTGGGCGCGTGGTGGTGCCTCGGATCGAGCCAACTCGAGCCATATGGGCTGCTGCAGCATCTGGCCGCGCCGCTCCCGGGATTCCCCGACGCGCCCTAGCTCCGCCTAGCGTTCTTGACTCAGGGTGTCTCGGAGGACGATCGGATGACCTTGATGCCCCCCCATACCACCGTTGACGCCACGACCTACCGAACGGATCTTGTCCTCCGAATTCTCCCAGAGGTGGACAGCGCAGTGGACCATGCCCTTCGCCGCCGACTCATCGAGGCGCTCAAATCACGAAGCTGGGAGTCCTTGGACGCCGAACGGGCGGCCATACGTATCGAAGCGTTGTACGAGCTCGAAACAGGAGAATGGAAGGTCGTGTTGTGGACGATCGCCGGCGGCGAAGGAAACCTGTTTCTGGTCGCCCGCAGAGTGAATGGAACGTGTGTCTTCGATTCCCCGCTGGAAGCACGGGCGCGCGATGTCGCCAGCGCGCTGAACGAGATCGAGGTGGATAGTTCGGAGCCGCCCGACACTCGCTGACCGGCAAGGCTTTTGAGTTGGGCCGCGGCCTGCGTCGTCGCGGGGCACCTGTCTGGAACGTGGTCGGCTGCGCTTGTTTAAGTCCTGGCGTGATGTGAAGTTTCGTCGCATTGCGACCGGGTAGCTCAGTTGGTAGAGCAGCGGACTTTTAA
>JBGPIW010000342.1:0-3555 GCA_041485045.1 Gemmatimonadota bacterium
CGCCCGAACCCGTTGATCCCGACCCGCACCGCCATACGCGCTCCCTAGGTGAAATCCGGAATGCTCGCCCGGCCGAACGTCACAGCCGAGATCGAAGTGAACCCCGCCCCACTCAGCGCCCGCGCCGCCTCCGCCAGAGTCGCGCCAGTGGTGAAGACGTCGTCGATGAGAACCAATGTGGAGTGCGGAATGTGGAGTGCGGAGTGAACTACTTCACCGCTCCGCACTCCGCATTCCCCATTCCGCACTTGGAACGCCCCCGCCACGTTCGCTAGACGCGCGGCTGGTGTCAACGCCGTCTGCGTCAGTGTATCGCGCGTTCTGGCAAGAAGTTGCGAACGTACCCGAAAACCCCATGTGACTCCCAGCGCCCGCGCCAGGACCTCGCTCTGGTTGTAGCCGCGGCGCTTGAGACGGGCCGGCCCGAGTGGGATGGGAACGAGTTGCGCCCCGGGCGGCGGGTGCGGAACGAGCCGAGTCAGAGCGAGCGCCAGGTCCGCCGCGATGCGCGGCAGGCCGCCGTATTTCAGTGCGTGAACCGCGGCGCGAGCGCCGCCATCCAACCAGACGCCGGACCGAACCGTGCGCAACGCCTCGGGCCATTCCCGGCACAAACGGCAGGGGCCGAAGTGCGGCTCGGGCTGGCCGCAGCGCTCGCACCACGGGGGCCGGACCGGACGCCACCGCAGCCGGCACACCGGACAGACCAGCTGATCCGCGTACGCCGTTCCGAGCAGCCCGTGGCACACCAGGCATTCGGCGGGCAGCAGCAGCTGCTCGAATGCCCTAGCCGCGGAGGGCATGATCGACTGCAGCGCGCATGATCTCGACCGGCGCGTCCTGATCGGGGAGAAACCGTTGCCACGCCAACGCTCCCTGGCGCACCAGGACTCCACGCCCGTCCCGGGTCGCGAGTCCACCCCGCCGCAGCTCGCGGACCCAGCGTGTCTCGCCGGGGCGGTACACGAGATCGAGCGCCCCGCGCGTGTTGCGCAACGCCGCGAAGGCAATCGGGAGCGGATCGTCGGGGGCGAGGCCGAGCGGCGTCGCGTTGATGACGACATCGACGGCGAGTGGTGGTTCAGCGATGTGGGCGCGCACTCCCAGGCCCCGCGCCCAGTGCACGAACGCCCGCGCCCGCGTCGCGACGCGGGATCGCACCAGCAAGTCCACCCGGGTCTGGGCCGCGGCGAGCGCCACCGCCCGGGCCGACCCGCCCGTTCCCAGCACGAGCCACCGCCCCTCGGGAAACCCCAGCTCCGCCAGCTCGGCCGCGATGGCGGCCACGTCGGTGTTGTCGCCGACCGCGACCCCATCCTCCATCCAGAACGTATTGCAGGCCCCGGCTTGCGTGCACAGCTCCGTTTTACGCGACACGCACCGTTCCGCCGCCTCCTTGTGTGGAAGGGTGACGTTGCCGGCGACCCCCACCCGGGCGAGCGCGTCGAACGTGTCGGCGAAGGCGGCCGGGGCGACCCGCAGGGCGACGTACACCCCATCCACGCCGAGGGCGGTGAGTGCGGCGTTGTGCATCACGGGAGACAACGAATGGGCGATCGGATCGCCCAGCACGGCGAAGAGCCGCGTGTTACTGCCGATCCTCACGCCGTGCTCCGCCCGCGAGACGGTCGGCCGCCGCCGCGATCAGCGTTTCGAGCTCGGCACAGGTGTCGCGGTACACTTCGAGGTCGCCCCCGAACGGGTCGCCCACCTCCGCCTCGTCCCCCTCCCGTCCCGCGTATTCCCCCAGCACGTACACCCGGCCCTCGCCCCCCAGCTCGTGCACGCGCGCCCGGTGGTGGCGGGCCATCGTGAAGATCAGGTCGGTGTCTTCGACGATCTCACGGGTGAGCAGGCGCGCGCGATGACTCGAGAGGTCGAGCCCGCGCTCCAGGGCGACCAGATAGGCGCCTTCGGAGGCGGGCGCGCCGTCCCAGGCGCCCGTACCCGCCGAATCGACGGTGATGTCCTCCAACCCGCGCTCGACCAGCGCGCGACGCAGCAGCGCCTCAGCGAGCGGGCTGCGGCAGATATTCCCGGTGCAGACGAAGAGCACGCGCTTCACGGCGCGAGCATCCCCGCTCCGGCCCGGAGCTCGGTCAACGAGATCGCCCCGGCACGCACCACCCGCGGCGCCAAACCGGTGCAGTCTACGACCGTGGACGGCGGACGGTTGCCCAGGACTCCCCCATCGAGTACGAGCAGCTGACCCGCCGCCACCGCGGGAGCGAAATCGCGGAGAATGGCGTCGACGCCGGGCGCGGGCGAGCTCCCGGGCAGATTCGCCGAGGTCGACGTCAGCGGCTCACCCAACGCGGCGATGAGCAGCGCCATCCGGGTATGCGACGTCCAGCGCACCGCAATGCCCCCTTCCGGTCCGCGCAGCAGATCCGGCAGCCGGCCACTCCCGCCGGGCAACACCAGGGTCAACGGACCCGGCCAGAACGCCCGCACCAGCGCGCGTGCGGATTCGTTGAACGCGAGCCCCTGCGCCTCGGCCATTTCACGACTGGCCACGAGCAGCAGGAACGGCTTGTCGCGCGGCCGCCCCTTGAGGGCCGCCAGGGCACGCACTTCCGCCTCCACTGCGCGCGACCCCAAACCGTACACTGTCTCCGTCGGATATGCGAGCAATCCCCCGCCGCGCAAGTGTTCCCGCACCCGAGGAACCGCGGCCCGGGCATCCGACTCGGTCCCGAACGGAACTGCGCTCATCCCAGTTCCCGCGCCAACGCTTCGGCCAGCCGCCAGTCCTCCTCGGTCGTCACTTTGACGTTGAACGCGGAACCAGGAACCACCTCCACCGGGAATCCGGCCCGCGCCACCGCCTCCGCATCATCGGTGGGTGCCGGGGCGTCTGCCGGCCACCGGGCGTACCCGGCTACGAGCATCGCGCCGGGGAACCCTTGCGGAGTCTGCGCCCGCCACAGGCGGCCGCGGGGCACCGTCCGGGCCACGCGACCGTCGTCGTCCACATCCTTCACCGTGTCGCCGACCGGCACCGCGGCCACGGCGCCGACGCCGCTGCGCGCCCGATCGATCACCGCCGCGATCGTGGCCGCGTCCACGAACGGCCGGGCCGCATCGTGCACCAGCACCACGGCGGGCAACTCGCCCAACACGGCGAGGCCGGCCCGCACCGAGGCCGCCCGGGTATCGCCGCCGCTCACGCCGGCCACCCGTTCTCCCAGCAGGTCCGCCAGCCAGTGCGGCGGCTGCTGGGCGACGCCGCTGGGCAGCGTGACCACGACTTTCCCAACATCGGAACGGGCCAGGAACGGCCGCAGCGCCCGCAGCAACATGGGAACGCCGCCGATCGTCCGGAACTGCTTCGGTCCGCCGGGCCCGGCGCGCTCCCCGGATCCGGCCGCCACGATTACGACGCCGACGTCAGGCGGCGAGCCGGCGCGCGAGCTCACCGATGTGTTCGATCGCCACGGCATCGAGCCCGCCGGGCACACGGGACCGCGCCGAAAGGAACACGCGCCGGAACCCCTGCCGTTGGGCTTCGGTCAGCCGGCGCTCCAGGCCGGACACCGGCCGCACCTCTCCCCC
>JBGPIW010000343.1:0-3548 GCA_041485045.1 Gemmatimonadota bacterium
CGCTCGTTGATGATGCGCGCCGTCGCTTCACGCACGTCGTAGCGCTCCTCGTGCATCGGATGACGGCTCAGGTCTTCGGTCTCGACCGGCTTGAACGTGCCGGGGCCCACGTGGAGGTCGAGCGTGACCACCGCCGTGCCCCGCGCACGCACCGCGTCCAGCAGGGCGGCGGTGAAATGCAGGCCCGCCGTCGGCGCGGCGATCGAGCCGTCGTGTGCCGCGTACACCGTCTGATAGCGCTCACGGTCGATGGCCGTCGGTGGACGGCGAATGTACGGAGGCAGGGGAACTTCACCGTAGCGCTCCAGCGTGGCCCGTGCGTCCAGCCCGCCGACAAATCGCACCCGGCGCAGCCCGCCGCCCAGGACCTCGATGACTTCGACCTCGCTGTCGGGGCCGAACCGGACGCGCCGTCCCGGCTTCAACTTCCCGCCCGGATGCCCCATGGCGATCCAGGTTCCATCTGGGAGCGGGCGCACCAGCAGAATCTCCGCCGCACCACCACTCTTCCCCCGTCCCCCTTCCCTCGTCCCGCGAAGCCTCGCCGGAATCACCCGCGACGCGTTGAGGACGAGAACGTCGCCGGGAGCGATGAGCTCGAGCAAGTCGGTGAAATGCCGGTGCGACACCGCCCCGCTCGCGCGGCTGAGCATCAGGAGACGCGAGGCCCCGCGCTCGGGGCTCGGGTCCTGGGCGATCAGCTCCAGCGGAAGGTCGTATTCGAAGTGGGAGGCGTTCAGGTGTCGAAGATGCTCGCTTGATCCGGGCTCTTTGCCGGCGGCGGAAAGCCGAAGTGCCGGTAGGCGCCCGTCGTCGCGCAGCGGCCGCGTGGGGTGCGGGCGAGGAACCCCTGCTGCATCAAGAACGGCTCGTAGACTTCCTCGAGCGTTCCCGGATCCTCCCCGACCGCCGCGGCGATCGTTGTAAGCCCCACGGGGCCGCCGTCGAACTGCTCGATGATCGTCTTGAGAATGCGCGCATCCATGTCGTCGAGGCCGAACTCGTCGACGTCCAGCCGTTTCAGCGCCTCCGCGGCGACGCCCGCCGTGATCGTGCCGCCCGCCCGCACCTGCGCGTAATCGCGCACGCGCTTCAGCAGCCGGTTGGCGACGCGCGGTGTGCCGCGGCTACGCCGCGCGATCTCGGTGATCCCCGCGGCGTCGGCCGCGACGCCGAGGATGCCCGCCGAGCGGGTGACGATCTGGGCGAGGTCGTCGGACGGGTAGTAGTGCAGCCGCTCGACCAGGCCGAAGCGGGCGCGCATCGGCGGCGTGAGCAGGCCGAACCGCGTCGTGGCGCCGATCAGCGTGAAGCGCTCCAGCTGCATCGGGATCGTCTGCGCATGCAGCCCTTCGGCGATGCGCACGTCGACGCGAAACTCCTCCATCGCAGGGTAGAGGAACTCCTCGAGCGCCGGGCGGAGGCGGTGCACTTCATCGATGAACAGGATGTCGCCGGGCTTCAGGCCCGTGAGCATCCCCACCAGGTCGCCGGGCCGCTCGAGCACCGGCCCCGACGTCGTGCGGATGCTCACCCCCATCTCGCGCGCCATGAGCAGCCCGAGCGTGGTCTTGCCGAGTCCGGGGGGGCCGAAGAACAACGTGTGGTCGAGCGGCTCCTTGCGTTGCTTCGCCGCGTCGATCGCGATCTGGAGCGATTCCTTGACCTTCGCCTGACCGACGAACTCGTCGAGACTCGAGGGGCGGAGGGCCGCGTCGGTCACCCGCTCGTCGGGGAGCGCCTCGGGCGTCGTGACTTCCGGGCGCGCCACCGCGATCCTACTTCCCGGCGGGACGTGCCCGCCAGCGCACCGGTCGCTCGTCCGCCTCGACCACGTGCTTCGCGTGACAGGTCACGCAGGCGTCCTCGGTGCGGGTCACGCCCAGCGGCAGGAGTTTGCGGTTGGTCACGCCGCAACGGGTGCACATCCACTCAGCGGTCACGAAACTCGTCGCGGTCGTCATGGCTCACTTGGCCGTCAGGACGTGGAGGGCGCGTCGCACCAGGGCCTCGGCGTCGGCCTTGGCGCCGTCGCCCACCAGCGCCTGCCGCAGCGCCCGCTCGGCTTCCGGCGCCCCGTACCCGAGGCGCTCGAGCGCCGCCAGCGCCGACTCGGCCGGGCCCGACAGCGGCGGCGCCGCGCCGCCCACAAGCTCGCCGACCTTGTCGCCCAGTTCAAGCGCCAGCCGCTCGGCGAGCTTGCGGCCCACCCCGCTCACGCTCGACAGCGCCGCGACATCCTTCTTTTGAATCGCCTTGGCGCCCCGCTCGGCGCCGAGCGTCGAGAGGAACGCCACCGCGATCCTCGGGCCCACACCGTTCACCGTCAGGAGCCGCTGGAACAGCCGCCGCTCCGTGTCCTCCAGAAACCCGTACAGCGCCCAGCCATCCTCCCGCACCACGAGCTCGGTGGCGAGCGTCACCGAGTCGCCCAGGCCCGGGAGCCGCTCCATCACTCCCAGCGGCACCGTCACCTCGTAGCCCACGCCGCCCGTGGTCTGCACGACGACGCGGTCGGCGCCCTTGGCCTGGAGGCGACCCGAGACGGACGCGATCACGAGCGGATGATGTAGGTGAGGGCCACCGCGACTCCATCCGCCGCATCGGCGGGGCGCGGCGCGTGTTTCAGCCGCAGCAGGCGGGCGACCATCACCCCGACTTGCGCCTTGGGGGCGGTGCCGGCGCCCGCCACCGTCTTCTTCACCATCTTGGGCGCATACTGCGCGATATCGAGCCGGTGCTGCTCGGCGGCGAGCAGGACGACGCCCCGCGCGTGCCCCAACACCAGGGTCGTCCGGACGTTCTTATGGTAGAACGCATCTTCGAGGGCGAGGGCGGTGGGACGGTGGCGCTCGATCAGCTCGACGATGCCGGCGTGCAGCTCGGCGAGCCGGCGGGGGAGAGGGCTGCGCGGCGCGAACCGGATGACGCCGCACTCCACGAGTTGTCCGAACCCCGAGCCTACACCGTTGCCGTATTCGACGACCCCGTAACCGGTGACCGAGGTGCCCGGGTCGATCCCCAGGACCTTCACCTCACCCGCCGACTTCGGCCATCGCTTCGGCGTCGATGTCGAAGTTCGAGAATACGCGCGCGACGTCGTCCATGTCTTCGAGCACCTCCATGAGGGCCAGCAGGCGCTTGGCGTCTCCGCCCTCGACCTTCACCGTGCTCTTGGGGAGCAGGGCGATCTCGGTGCTCTGCACGGGGAGGCGCTTCGCCGCGAGGGCCGCCGACACCGCGTGCAGCTGCTGGGCGGGAGTCGTCACCAGGATGCTGTCGCCGTCCTTGACGAAGTCGTCGGCCCCGGCGTCCAGCGCTGCTTCCATCGCCGCGTCCTCATCCACCTTCGTGGCGTCGAGCATGATCTGCCCCTTGCGATCGAACATCCACGCCACCGAGTTGGCCGCGCCGAGATTGCCGCCATGGCGGGCGAACTGGTGGCGGATGTCGGCGACGGTGCGGTTGGGATTGTCGGTGACGGACTCGATCAGGATCGCCGCGCCGCCGGGGCCATATCCTTCGTAGGTGACTTCCTGGTACTCCAC
>JBGPIW010000344.1:0-3544 GCA_041485045.1 Gemmatimonadota bacterium
CGGGAACTCCTCGTAGAGAATCGCCTGCGACGTCGACAACAGCGCACCGCCGCCCAGCCCCTGGATGATGCGCCAGAAGACCAGCTCCGTCAGCGTATGCGAGTTGCCGCACAGGAACGACGCGACGGTGAAGACGGCGATTGAGGTGGCGAAATACCGCTGCCGGCCGAAGTAGGCCGACAGCCACCCGGTGATGGGCAGGATAATGACGTTGGCGACGATGTAGCCGGTGGACACCCAGGCGATCTGGTCGAGCGTCGCCCCCAGGGACCCCATCATGTGCGGGATCGCGACGTTCACGATGCTGGTGTCGAGCAGCTCCAGCACCGAGGCGAGCGACACCGTGATCGCGATGATGTAGCGGTAGCGATACCGGTCCGCCCCCCCTGTGGCCGAAAGCGCGGGCAGTGTGCTCGCCGTCACAGGCGCGTCACTTCGTCGTGATGGTGACGTTCACGCTCATCCCCGGCCGCAGCGGATGGGCCGGGTCGGGCGCGCCGTCGGGACGAATCCGCACGGGGATGCGCTGTACCACCTTGGTGAAGTTCCCCGTGGCGTTGTCCGGCGGTAGCAGGGAGAAGCGCGCGCCGGTGGCGGGCGACAGACTCTCGACGTGCCCGCGGAAATGGACGCCCGGGTAGGCGTCGACGGTGAAGTCGACCGCATCTCCGGAGGTCACGTCCTCGATCTGCGTCTCCTTGAGGTTCGCCGTGACCCACACATCCTCCAGCGGCACCACGCTGAACAGCGGCTGCCCGGGCTGGACCAGCTGGCCCACCTCGACGTTCTTCTTGCTCACGAGACCCCCCTGGGCCGCGACGATTCGCGTGTAGGAGAGCTGCAGCGCCGCCTGGTCGCGGGATGCGCGGGCCGAAGCCACGCGGGCGTCCGCCCCGAGCAGCGCCGCCTGCGCCGCGGCCAGCGCCGCGTCGGCCGCCCGTACGGCGGTCTGCGCCGCGTCGAGCTGCTGGCGACTCACAATCCCCTGTGCCGCCAGCGGCGTCAGCCGGTCGAGATCCGCGTGGGCCTTTTCAGCGTTCGCCTCGGCCTGTCGCACCGCGGCGTCCGCTTGTCCCACGCGCTGCCGCGAGCTGACGGTGGCCAAGGCGACCGCCAGGTCCGCCTCGGCCTGCTGCAGTTTGGCCCGGTAGTCGCGGTCATCGAGGATGACGAGCGTGTCCCCCGCGCGCACCGGCTGGTTCTCCTGCACCTGCACCGCCGTCACGAATCCGCCGACCTTGGGCAGGACCGGGAGGATGTGGCCGTCTACCTGCGCGTTGTCCGTGGACTCGTGGGTGCGCGCCCAGATCAACTTGCGGACCCCGCCCGCGATCAGCGCCAGCAGCACGACGCCGAGGATGGCGAATACGATCCGGCGACGTCCGCCGGGCGCCGCGGGCCGTGATGCCTCGGCCGCCGGTGCCGGGGCCGGACGCGAAGGACGCTGCGGCTGCTGCTGTACGTCGGGTTCTATCGTCGTAGCCATGGTGGTTCCTCGTGCTCCAGTCGTGTCGAAATGTCCGTCAGTGCAACAGCCGGGCGACACCCGCCGCCCGCGCCAGCGCCACCCGTGCGGCGGCGGCGGCAAATCGCGTATCGATGTCTGTATCCCGGGCGCGTACCAGCGACACCTGTGCGTCGATGACTTCGATGTTGGTCGCCACGCCGGCCTTGAAGCGCTCCCGCGCCTGGTCGAGCTCCGCCTGCGCCAGCCGGAGCCGCTCGGTGGCGATCACCTGTTGCTCCCCCGCCGACGCGAGGTCGAGCTGGGCCGCGTCCACGTCCGCAGCGATCTGTCGGCGCAGCTCCTCGTTCCGCAGGTCGGTGCCGCGCACCACCGCATCCTGCTCGGCCCGCCGACCCTCCCGCCGAAACCCGTCGAGAATCGGCACCGTGACCTGCAGCGCGACCTGGCGGGTGGCGACGCCATCGATCGGGGCCAGCCCGCTCGTCCCATAGCTGGCCGCCAGATCCAGGCGGGGCAGCCGCTCCGCTGAAATCGCGCTTGCGGCTTGCTGCGCCGCGCGCCCCCGCGCCAGCCCCCCAGCCAGATCCGGCCGTTGGGAGAGGGCGACGGCCACGAGCGAATCCCGCCCGCCGGGCAGGTCGGCCTGCACGAGCGCTGCGGCCAGCGTATCGGTCAGCTCGAGCGGCGTGTCCGAAGACAACCCCAGGCTGCGGGCCAGATCGATGCGGGTGCGCCGCTGCTCGTTGCGTGCGATGAGAAGCGCCCCTTCGGCCGCCACCAGCTGCGTCTGCGCGCGGGTGACATCGATTTGGGTGCCGACCTCCGCGTCCTTCTGCGCCTGGGCCAGCCGCACCAGCTCCGCGGCGAGTGCGGAGTCCGCCGTCCGCGCTGCCACGACGGCGTCCGTGCGGACCGCGCGCAGGTACGCGAGCCCGCTCGTCTGAGCCGCCGCCTCGATCGCCTGGGCGCTATCGGCTTCGGCGCCGGCGAGCTGCGTGCGCGCCGCGCGGACCCGGGCCCGGCCCGCGTAATCGAACAGCGCCTGCGTCAGATGGAGGCGTCCGTCGTACAGGTCGAATGGGCCAAGAGTCTGCGGCAGCTGAAACCCGGGAAACTTGAACCCGAAGGCCTGAGGGTTGAGCGTCTGGCTGACCCAGCCGGCGGTCACCGAGAAATCCGGCAGCAACGACGCACGGGTCTGCCGTACGCGGGCGCGCGCCTGGTCGGTCTGGAACCCCGCCAGCGTCACGGTTGGGGCCGCACCGCCGGCCCGGGCGACGGCGTCGGAAAACGAGAGTCGCAGCGGCGCCGTCGGGGTCTGGGCCACGGCTTGAGCGAGCGCGGCCAGGGTCGCCGCGACGGTGAGCGAGAGCGATCTACGCATTGGCGATGCCATGGAGGTACAGGTCGATGTGAGTGTCGAGGTATTTCCGCACGTCGAAGCCTTCCGGCATGCAGTGGGCGAACGCGCGCTGCGCGACAGTGGCGTGCATCAACGGTGAAAGGGCGAGCTTCGCGGCGACCCGCACGTCCACGCGCCGGAACTCGCCGTTCTTGATGCCGCGCTCGATCACGCCGCCCAGCAGGCGATGCCCGCGGGTCACGACTTCTTCGTAATAGAAGCGCGCGAGCTGGGGGAAATTGCCCGCTTCGGCCATCATCAGCTTCGGGATTCCGCCGAGGGCCGTGTCGTACACCAGCCGCCAGTACTCCCGCACCAGCCGCTCGAGCAGGTCGCGGGCGGTGCCGGTAAACGACTCGGCGATCGACTCCCCCTGGGCGATGACCGGCACGATCGTCTGTCGCACGACCGCTTTGAAGAGGGCTTCCTTGCTCTTGAAGTACAGGTACAGCGTCCCCTTGGTGACGCCGGCGTGCCGGGCGACGTCCTCGAGCCGGGTGGCGGCGAAGCCGCGCTCCACGAACAGCTCCAGCGCGGCGGCCACGATTTCCTCGGGCCGGGCGTTCTTGCGGCGCTGCCAGCGCGGCTTGGCGGGACGAGGGGATCGGACGGCGGATCGGGTCATTGGCGGACGCT
The DNA here is from genome assembly GCA_041485045.1 of Gemmatimonadota bacterium. Taxonomy (GTDB): domain Bacteria; phylum Gemmatimonadota; class Gemmatimonadetes; order Gemmatimonadales; family GWC2-71-9; genus DASTHG01. The sequence goes on from JBGPIW010000344.1 coordinate 3,507, forward strand.
CCATTAGTTACTGAACGGTCAGTAAGTAATAGAGTTCC
>JBGPIW010000345.1:0-3539 GCA_041485045.1 Gemmatimonadota bacterium
CGGGCGGAGCTGGTGCAAGCCCTCGCGATCGATTCCCAGGCGCTCGCCGACAGCGTGGACCGCCGCGCCTTCGCGACGATGCGCCGCACGCTTGCGGGCGAGCTGACCGACGCGCCGCAGCCGCCCGGCGGAACGACCCCCGCCGATGCCGCGCGCTGCACCTACGACCCGCGTGCCCTCTCCGATGCCGATTCGCTCCAGGCGCGACTGTACGACTGCTATGGCGCGGCCACGCGCGACGTGGTTGTGGACGGAACTCGGCTCGACCGCCTGACGGTGCTCGGCCTCCTCGGTGTCACCGGCGATCCGGCCAAACGACGGCGCCTCTTCCTCGGGCTCGACCGCGTATGGCGCAGCGTGAACGGCGCGAACGACGCCGCGAGTCCCTGGCGAGCCCTGCTGCGGCGCCGGGCGCAGCAATGGGGCACGGGACCGACGCCGTTCGTGCGCCGCGTCACCGAGCTCGGCTTCGCCCCCGATTCCGTCGAGGCGTGGCTCGCTCGACTGCTCGACGCCTGGGGCGCTGCCATGCCCGATTCGGGCGTCGAGCCCTGGGATCTTTACTACGCGATGGGGGCCGCGAGCCGGCGGTTATCGCCGCACATTCCGCGCGACTCGCTACTGCCTGTGAGCGAGCGCTTTTACCACTCGCTCGGCGCCGATCCCGCCACGCTGCACGTCCACTACGATCTCGATCCCCGGACCGGCAAGGACCCGGTCGCGTTCACCACCTTCGGCGCCCGTCCCGGTTCAGTGGATGCTGTCTGGCAGCCTGGTGAGCCCTGGGTGTTCGCTTCGTATGCCACGGGCGGGTTCGACAACCTCGGCGAGCTGCTGCATGAAATGGGGCACGGCATTCACATCGCCGGCATCCGCACCCGACCCGCGTTCAGCGAGTGGCCCGACGCCGATCTGTTCACCGAGGCGATCGCCGACCTGGCCGACTACGCGGCGTACGACGGGCGCTGGCAGGCGCGCTACCTGGGCGACTCGGCGACGCCGGCCGACAACCGGCGGGCCGCCTATTTCGGCGTGATGATGGACGCGTGCTGGTCGCTGTTCGAGGCCCGGCTGCAGCGCGATCCGACGCTCGATCCGAACGCGGTGTGGGCCGAGCTCACGAGCCGCTACCTGCACGTCGTGCCGCACCCGGAGCTCTCCTGGTGGGCGATGCGCGGCCAGCTGATCGACGTCCCCGGGTACCTCGTCAACTACGCGCTCGGCGCCTTCATCGCCGCCGAGCTGCGGACGCGGATCGTCGCGCTGCACGGCGACTTCACCCTGGGCGACTCGACGTGGTATGCGTTCGTGCGTGACCGGATCTACCGCTTCGGGCTCGAGCGCTCGTCGCAGCGGGTGATGGAGGACTTCCTCGGCCGGCGGGTGTCGGCCGACGCCCTGCTGACCGATCTGCAGCGCGACCGGCGCTGAGTCAGGGGAATCCCGGGTCCAGGGTGTCGAGGCACCGCTTCACGTCGAACGCCGTGGCGTTCGACATGACGACGCTCGCCAGTCCCCGTTGTGGGTACACGCGCATCTCGCAGTGGAACCCGCCGCCGCCTCCTTCCTTGAAGTAGAACCGGGTGCCGGCCCGGTCGCCGATGTGCCAGCCCAGCGTCATCGGCACCGGCGTGCCGGACGTGGTCCGCTGTGGCTCGGTGAACAGCGCGCTCGCGGCGCGATCGAACAGGGTGGACTGCGGGCGCAGCTGGTCCTGGAGAAACTTGCCGAACCCCCGGGCCGTGCCGACCAGCCCGCCGAACGCGGGCCCGTTGAGATAGTGCGGCTCGATCCGCAGCCACCGTCCTTCGTAGTCGCCGATGAGCTGCCGCTCGATCAGCAGCCCCTTGGCGAGATTCATCAACGAGTACTTCTCGAGATACCCGTGGGCGTGGCGGCCCAGATCCGGGATCGCGTATCCCAGCTCCTCCGGGGCGATGCCCAGGGGTGCGAGCACGTGCTCCGCGACGTAGGCGGGGAACGACATCCCGCTCGCCCGCTCGACGACGGTCCCCAACAGCCAGTAGCCGATGTTCGAGTAGCGGTAGCGCGTCCCCGGGGCGGATGCGAGCCGCGGATGTGCCGCCAGCACGGCGGCGAGGGCGGCGTGCTCGTCGAACGTCGCGTGTTGCGCGGCGGGGTGCACCCAACGCAGCGGGATCGGGTTTGGAGCGCCGGAGAGGTGCGCGAGCAGGCGTCGCAGGGTGATCCCCGCTCCATAGGGCGTCGGGTGGTAGCGCTCGATCGGGTCGTCGAGCCCCACACGGCCGGCCGCCACGAGCTGCAGCACGGCGGCGGCGCTGATCGTCTTGCTCATCGAGTAGGCCATCATGGTGGTGGCCGGCGTCATCGCGATCCGGCGGCGCAGGTCTGCCCAGCCGCCGTGGTAATCGAACAACGGTCCTGCGGCGCCGATCGCGAGGTACTGGAGCCCCGGCGTGCGCGATCGAGTGACGAGCCCGTCCAGGTACGCGCGGGGGTCGGGAGCGGGGCGATGGGCGTCCATGCGCGAGGGAATCTGCCCCGCTTCCGGAGCGCCGCGCCAGCGGCGAACATTCAAGTCCGATGGTTACGGCCGCTCGCCGTTCGGTACGGGTGGCGCGCCGCCAAGCCGCCGGTGGACGCGCCGGGCACAGGACTTGCCTGACCCGAGGGGCCGATACAGCTTCGGCGACTGAACGCCGCTCACCCTGAGGATCCATGATCGACGCCATCGTGAAAGCTTTGGGCGACAAGGCCGATTATTTCCTGAAGTTCGGCGCCCCGAAGATCGCCAAGGAACGACTGCACCTGCCCGGTCCCGACTGGGTGGATCGCATCTTTCAGCAGAGCGACCGCAGTCCCCGCGTGCTCGTGAACCTCGAGCGGTTGTACGCGACCGGCCGGCTGAGCGGCACGGGCTACCTCTCGATCCTGCCGGTCGATCAGGGGATCGAGCACTCGGCGGGGGCGAGCTTCGCCAAGAACCCCGATTATTTCGATCCCGAGAAGATCGTCCAGCTCGCGATCGAGGGCGGGTGCAACGCGGTGGCATCGACGTTCGGGGTGCTGGGGATCGTGGCCCGGAAGTACGCGCACAAGATCCCGTTCATCGTCAAGCTCAACCACAACGAGCTGCTCACTTATCCCAACAAGTCCGACCAGATCCTGTTCGGCACCGTGCAGCAAGCGGTGGACATGGGCGCGGCGGCGGTGGGCGCCACGATCTATTTCGGTTCAGCGGAGAGCGGCCGCCAGATCACCGAGATCAGCCATGCGTTCGCCGAGGCGCACCGGCACGGCCTGGCCACGATCCTGTGGTGCTACATGCGCAACAGCGCGTTCAAGAGGGACAAGGACTACCACGTCGCGGCGGACCTGACCGGCCAGGCCGATCACCTCGGTGTCACCATCGAGGCGGACATCGTCAAGCAGAAGCTCCCCGAGAACAACGGCGGCTATCAGGCGCTCAACATGGGCGACTCGAGCTACGGCAAGTTCGACGAGCGCATCTACACCGAGCTCGCGAGCGATCACCCGATCGACCTGTGCCGCTACCA
>JBGPIW010000346.1:0-3529 GCA_041485045.1 Gemmatimonadota bacterium
CGAGTGCCGGACCGAGTACGATGACCCGGCCAGCCGGCGCTATCACTCGGAAACCAACAGCTGTCCCAAGTGCGGCCCGCGGGTCGAGCTGCTGCGCGACGGTGTCCGGCGAGCCGGCAGGCGCTCGGACGACCCCATCGCTGCCACAGCGGCGCTCCTTGCCGGTGGGTGGATCGTCGCGGTTCGCGGGCTGGGCGGCTTCCACCTTGCCGTGGATGCGACGAACGAGACGGCGGTCCAAATACTGCGCGAGCGTAAGCTGCGGGAGGCGAAGCCCCTCGCGGTGATGGTGCGAACCCTCGACGACGCCTGCGCCATCGCCCAGGTGACGCCCGCTGAGGCGGCGCTCCTCGCGTCCCGCGAGCGGCCGATCGTGCTGCTCGCCCGCCGTGCCGAGGGCCCACTCGCCGCCGCGGTCGCCCCCGGTCTCGACAGCGTCGGGGTGATGCTCGCCTATACGCCGCTGCATCACCTGCTGCTCGAGCAGGCGGGCCGGCCGCTCGTCATGACGAGCGGCAACCGCTCCGAGGAGCCGATCGCGACCGCGAACGACGAAGCGCTGCGACGGCTCGCCGGCATCGCCGACGCCTTCCTGGTCCACGACCGCGAGATCGTAGCGCGCTACGACGATTCCGTACTGCGGCTCGCCGGCGACGCGCCGGTGTTCCTGCGCCGCGCCCGGGGCTACGCGCCGCTTCCCGTGGATCTCCCGCTCGCCAGTCCCGTTCCCCTCGTCGCCGTGGGCGCCCACCTCAAGAACACGTTCGCGCTGGTCCATGGACGGCGAGCCTACATCAGCCAGCACATCGGCGATCTGGAGAACCTGGAGACGCTGGAGCACTTCCAGGCGACGCTCGGCGACTATCGGCGCCTGTTCCGTGTCGAACCGGTGGTGGCCGTTCGGGACCTGCACCCGGGATACCTGTCCACGCGCATCGCCGAAGAGCTCGGATTGTCCCGCGTGATTGTCGTACAGCATCACCACGCCCACGTGGCTGCAACGGCGGCCGAGCACGGATGCACGCAGGCGGTGCTGGGATTGGCGTTCGACGGCACCGGGTACGGCGACGATGGCCGCGTGTGGGGGGCCGAATTCCTCCTGGCCGATCTGGCGGGCTATCAGCGGTTGGGTCGGCTGCGCTATGCACCGCTGCCCGGAGGAGACCGCGCGGCGCGCTGCCCGTGGCGCGTGGCCCGGGGGTACCTGATGCTCGAGCCCAGCGCCGCGGCCTCCTTCGCCCCGGCGTTCAACGGCATTGATGACGCGGAGCTCGACCTCGTGGACCGCCAGCTCGCTGCGGGGCTGAACACGCCGCTCGCGTCGTCGATGGGCCGTCTGTTCGACGCCGCCGCGGCGATCCTGGGCGTGCGGAGTGAGGCCCGGTACGAAGGACAGGCGGCCATGGAGCTCGAAGCCCTGGCGGGGGCCCGCCCGGCGAACCCGCTGCCGTTTCCGGCCACGGTCGCTCCGGACGGCGTATGGGAGCTCGATCCCCTGCCGCTGCTCGCGGCGTTGGGGGAGGCGCGCGGGCGCGGCGCCGATCGGGCTGATCTGGCGGCGGCCTTCCACGAGAGCATCGCCGTGGCGGCAGCGGCGCTTGCCGCCCGCCTGGCGCGCGCCGCCGGGGTCGACCGGGTCGCCGTGGGTGGAGGCTGCTTCCAGAATGCCCGCTTGCTCACCTCGCTCGCGCGCCAGCTCGCGGCGCACGGTCTCGCGATGCTCCAACCGCGCCAGCTCTCTCCCAACGACGGCGCCGTGAGCTACGGCCAGGCGGCGGTGGCCGCGGCGCAGCTCGCGGCCGGAAAGTGAGGACGGTATGTGCCTTGGTGTACCGGGTCGCGTAATCGAGGTCCACGGGGCCACGGCGACGGTCGACTTCTTCGGCGTGCGCCGCGAGACGCGGCTCGACGTCGTGGATGAGCCGGTGGGCCCGGGAGACTACATCTTGAACCACGTCGGGTTCGCGATCCGCAAGATCCCCGCGCACGAGATTCAGGAGACGCTGGCCCTCTACGAGCTGCTGCTCAAGGAGGCGGAGGGGGACATGATGGCCGCGGACGTCCGGGGAGAAATCACTGCGAGCCGCGATCAGGGCGGTGACGATGCCTGAGGTCCTGCTGGCCGAGGGCGCGAGCGAGCTCCGATTCCGCGACCCCGCCAAGGCCCGCGCCCTCTCCGCGGCCCTGGGACGCGTGACGGCGGAGATCGGACGCGCTCCCGTATCCGTGATGCACGTTTGCGGCAGCCACGAACAGTCGATCGCCAAGTTTGGACTGCGCGCCGTTCTCCCCCGGGACCTGAACGTCATCATGGGACCCGGGTGCCCGGTGTGCGTCACCGACGTCCCGGAAGTGGACGAGGCGATCGTCCTGGCCCAGGACGGCGTCCGCATCGCCACCTACGGGGACATGCTGAAGGTGCCGGGGACGGTGGGCTCATTGGCCGATGCTCAAGCCGCCGGAGCCAAGGTGGACGTCGTCTACAGCGCCGCGCAGGCCGTCGACCTCGCGCGGGACACGACCGAAGCGGTGGTCTTCTTCGCGAGCGGGTTCGAGACCACCGCCGTGGCCACCGCCGCGGTCGTGTTGGCGGATCCGCCCGCGAACTTCTCGGTGCTCTCGGCGCACAAGTACATCCCGCCGGTGATGGAAATCGTGGCGGAGATGCCGGGCACGAAGGTCGAAGGCTTCCTCGCGGCGGGGCACGCCGCCACCATCACCGGCTCGGCGATCTTCGAGCGCTTCGTGGAGCGGCACAAGATCCCCGTCGTCGTCGCCGGGTTCGAGCCGCTCGACATCCTGAGCGGGCTTGTGAAGCTCGTCGAGCTGGTGCGCGACAAGACGCCGCGGGTCGAGAACATGTTTCCGCGCTGCGTGACGCCCGAAGGGAACCGGAACGCGCAGGCGGCCCTGTGGCGCGTGTTCCGCACCGTGGGGGGCAACTGGCGCGGCATCGCCCACGTCCCCAACGGCAACCTGCGGCTGCGCGACGAGTTCGCACGGGTGGACGCGCGCACCAGGTTCCGCATCGACGTGCGGCGCCTGTGGACCCGCGCGCCTTCGGCGCTCACCCAGACCTGCATCTGCGGCACCATCATGGCCGGGATCGCCTCGCCCCACGATTGCCCGCTGTTCGGCAAGGCGTGCCTCCCCGATGCGCCCGTCGGGGCGTGCATGGTGTCGAGCGAGGGCACCTGCAAGATCTGGTATCAGTACGGAGGGCACCCGAACCTATGACCGCCACGACCACGGCGCGCGGCGAGGCCCTCATCACGCTGCGCCACGGCGCCGGCGGGCGTGCGATGCGCCAGCTGATCGGCGAGACGCTCGCGGCCGGCTACCTGCAGACCCCCGTCGAAGGTCTCGGCCTCGCCGCGATGGACGACGGCGCCGCGCTGCGCGTGGGCGACCGCTGGCTCGTCGTCACCACCGATTCCCACGTGGTCCACCCCATCTTCTTCCCCGGCGGCGACATCGGCCGGCTCGCCGTCGCGGGCACGGTGAACGACCTCGCCATGATGGGAGCCAC